>DATGYF010000318.1:0-4616 GCA_035298145.1 Terriglobales bacterium
CATCTGAACTTCGCGCCCCTGCAGAATGCTTCGGACGCGCTCACGCATAGCGCAGAGCGCTACCAGAAGGCGCTGGAGAGAGTCAGCGGCAACGGCGAACTCAGAGTGAGTCCGGCTGACCTGCAGACCCTCAATCAGAAGCTGATGCAGAGTGAACGCAAGCTCACCTCCACGGAAGGACTGCCGCGCCGTCCCTGGTTCGAGCACCTGATTTACGCTCCCGGCGCCTACACCGGATACGGCGTCAAAACCATCCCCGGCGTCCGCGAGGCCATCGAACAAAAAAAGTGGAAAGAAGCCGACGAGCAGATCGCGCGTGCCGCCAGTGCGCTGCAGGACGAAGTCACCCTCATCGACTCAGCCGCGCAAGCCCTGGAAAACGGAAAATAGCCATGGTCACGCCTCACACGTAGGGGCGGGTGCCCTCACCCGCCCGGACGAGGGCGTCCGGGCCTCCGTGGGTTGTTTGGAAAGCCTAATCAATTCCGGATCCTTGCCGATGGTTCAGGCATGGCAAGCCTCCTGAGCCGCCCAGTTCGGTTCCAGCAGACCTCACCCGCCCGGGCGACCTTCCATGGGACGCCTCAACTTGCACTCCTCCCCAGCACCGGCACCCTATCTGGACGGCCGAGGTCCCACTGTTCTGGCTGCTTTCCCGGAAAGAAGAGGTAACGCCCAGCGTGCTGGCCGATACCTTCCCCGCTCCACGAAAGCACCTCATCTATCGACACATCTTCCTGTCCCTCTGTTTCATCCCGATCAGCATCCTGTTGAGCCGGCCCGATGTAATCCTTCTCGCCCGGCTGGGCTCGGTGGTGTGGTATCCCGCCACCGCCCTGTCGCTGGCGCTGATGCTGGCGGTCAGTCCCTGGTATTTTTTTCTGGGATGTATTTCCGATACTTTTGCGAGCGCTCTCTTTTATCAGCAGCCTTTCTGGTCCTACAGCGAACTTTTCAGCACGATTGGCAGCAATGCCTGCGTTCTGGCCGCGGCTTGCCTGCTGCGCGGTCCGCTGCGGATTGATCTCGGTCTGCGCCGCCAGCGCGATGTGGTGCGCTACTTGTTTGTCGCCACCGTGGCAGGATTGGCAAGCAGCGTTCTCGGGATTGCCGGCCTGACCCTGGACGGTACGCTTTCATGGAACGACTTTGGATCCTCTGCCCTGGCATGGTTCTCCGGGGACGGCATCGGCCGCTTTGGGGTGGCGCCCTTCCTGCTCATCTATGTGTTCCCAGCCATTCGCTGGAAATTACTTGGCCAGAAGTATAGGGACCAACCCGGAGTCGAGCCCCCTCCCGCCCCGCCCTTCACCATGGCCTTCGGGCTGGAAGTAATCGGCCAGGCCTGCGCTACCTTGCTTGTGCCTTTTATCATCTTTGGGCCCAGATGGGCGCATCTGGAACTCTACTATTTGAGTTTCATTCCGATTATCTGGATCGCCATGCGGCAGGGCATCAAGCGGGCTGCCAGCGGACTGATTGCGCTCAATTTCGGGGTTGTCATTGCGATGAATTCGTTTCCGCCGCCGCCCTCATCGCTCATCAAGATTACCTTCTTCATGCTGGTGGTTTCCGCCATCGGCCTGATCCTGGGATCGGTGGTGACCGAACGACTGCGGGTCAGCGTTCAACTCCAGGAACGGACCAGCTACTTGAATTCGCTCATCGAGAATAGTCCGATGGGAATCATCGTCCTTGACCGCGATCACAAAGTTGAACTGACCAATCCTGCCTTCCAGAAGCTATTCCTCCACGACCCCACGGGCAGGCATATCGACGAAGCTTTCACCACCACAAAGGAGAGCGCGGCAGTGTCCAAGGAGGTCCATGCGGGACGCGCGTTTCACGGAACCGTGCAGCGGCGTCGCCTGGATGGCAAGGTCCTTGATCTTGACCTGCACGCCGTTCCCCTGATGGTGAACGGCACCCGCCAGGGAGCCCTGGGAATTTATACCGACGTTTCAGAACAAGTCAGGGCCTCCCAAGCCGAGCGCCAACACGCGGAATCGCTGGGCCGCCTGGTGACTGAACTGTCCGCCGCCAAGGAAGCCGCCGAAGCCGCCAACCGCGCCAAGAGCGAATTTCTGGCCAACATGAGCCATGAAATACGCACACCCATGAATGGCATCATCGGAATGACGGAACTCGCTCTCGGAACCGACCTCGCCCCGGAGCAGCGCGAGTATCTCGACATGGTGAAGAGTTCCGCCGTCTCCCTGCTGTCGCTGATCAACGACATCCTGGACTTTTCCAAAATTGAGGCCGGAAAGCTGAATATCGAAAGCGTTGATTTCAGCTTGCGCAATACCCTGGGAGAAGTCACCAGTGCGCTGCGCGTCCGGGCCCAGCAGAAAGGACTGAAGTTTGCCTGCCATATTCCCCTTGACCTGCCCGATGCCCTGATCGGAGACCCTTCCCGGTTGAGACAGATTGTCATCAATCTGGTTGGGAACGCCCTGAAGTTTACCGGGAAAGGCGAAGTCTCGGTGCAGGCTGAGATTGAATCCCGGACCGCCGACCAGGCCGTGTTTCACTTCAGCGTGGCCGATACCGGCATTGGCATCCCGCTGGATAAACAGAAACTGATCTTCGAAGCCTTCACCCAATCGGACAGTTCGACCACGCGAAAATATGGCGGCACCGGTCTCGGCCTTTCCATCTCCTCGAAACTGGTTGGTTTGATGGGCGGCAACATCTGGGTGGAAAGCCAGCTCGGTCAAGGCAGTACCTTTCATTTCACGCTGCGCTTTGGACTGCAGAAACAGCCGGTGTTCGCGGACGCGCTCGTCATTGCGGTTGACGTTCCGGCTGTGGATCACCGCCATTTTAAGGTCCTCCTCGCCGAGGACAATCTGGTAAACCAGAAAGTCGCGGTCAGATTTCTGGAAAAAAGAGGACACACCGTGGTGCTGGCGGAATCAGGGAACAAGGCCCTTGACGCCTGGCGGAAACAGACGTTCGACATCATACTGATGGACATTCAGATGCCGGAAATGGATGGTTTCGAGGCCACCTCAAGGATTCGCGAGCACGAAAAATCCACCGGCCAACACATTCCCATCATTGCCCTGACCGCCCACGCCATGGTTGGCGACCGCGAACGCTGTCTCGCCGCCGGTATGGACGACTATGTCTCAAAACCGATCGACGCCGCTGACTTGTTCGCAGCCATTGACCGTCTGTTGCCCGCCGCCGCGCAAGCTCACGCCTAGCCATGGTAGCGTCGGCCCTGTGTAGCGCCGGCGTCTCGCCGGCTGTCGAGGCGGCGTCCCGCCGCCTCATATGGACGAACCACGCAACTTGTTGTAGTGACGGATTCCACCTGCCACGCGGCGGGCGGGACGCCCGCCGGACAGCCGGCGGGACGCCGGCGCTACCAGAAGCTATGACGCCAGTTCAACAGTTCGCTTCAATTGTCCGCAGGCAGCGTAGATATCGCGGCCGCGCGGACGGCGCACGAACGCAGGGACACCCGCGGCCCGCAGAATATTCTGGAATTGCAGCACCCGCTCCTGGGCTGGAGTCCGGAAATCAATTCCGGGTCCAGGATTCAGCGCGATCAGATTCAGTTTCGCCCGCAGGCCGCGAACCAGCTCCACCACCTCGCGCGCATTCTCGGCAGAGTCGTTGACTCCGTCCAGCAGCACATATTCGAAAGTCAGCTTTTCCCGGTTGCGGAGCGGGAAATCGCGGGCCGCCGCCATCAGTTTTTCCAGGTTCCACTTGCGATTGATCGGCATCAGGCGGGTACGCAATTCGTCGTTCGAGGCATTGAGCGAGATCGCGATTTTCGGGCGCACCGGTTCCAGTCCAAAATCGTAGATGGCAGGCACGATCCCTGCCGTGGACACCGTCATGCGCGACTCAGTAATGCCCACGCCCTCCACCAGAAGACGGACCGCCTTCATAAAATTTCCGTAGTTCAGAAAGGGCTCGCCCATCCCCATAAAAACCAGGTTGATGCGGTGCAGAGGCAAAGAAACTTTTTGATCGTTCAGCACGGCGCACACTTGCCCGACGATTTCTCCGGCTGTCAGGTTTCGTTTTATTCCCAGCAGCGCGGTGAGGCAGAATTGGCAATCCACCGCGCAACCCACCTGGCTGGAGACGCAAATGGTTGCTCGTTCCCAGGTGCGCCCTGCCATCTCCGTCTGGTTCCCGGCCTCACTGCCGTCGCCTGCCTCCCCACCGTCGCCTTCGGGCATCCAGACGGTTTCCACGCTTTGCCCGTCGCCACAGCCCACCAGGTAGCGCACGGTTTCGTCGCTGGAAACAAATTTCTTTTCAATGCGGGGAAGTCCGACGGAAATTCCTTTCTCCAACAGGCTCCTCCGAAAATCGTCGGGCAGCGTTGTAATCTCCTCGGCGGATTCAACTCTCTGACGATAAAGACCTTCAAACAGCTGGCGCGCGCGGTACGGAGGCTGGCCGAACTCCTCAACCAGCGCCGCCAGTTCAGGAAGCTGGAGCCCTAACATCGAGGTGTGCATGACCTGGTCCATAACTATTGTTTTCCGAACACCCTAGCCTTTGCGCCCTTTGCGATGAGTGGTTGCCCGCAAAGCAGACGCTGATCTCGATTGTAGATGAACACGGTTTCCGGCCTGCCCCTGTTC
>DATGYF010000319.1:0-7591 GCA_035298145.1 Terriglobales bacterium
TATTCAATTTGCACGCCAATGTGTGGTGGGGCGCCGTGCTTCTGATCATCGGCTTGATCTATTGCGTGAAGTTCGCTCCCAGGCGGCAGGTCTAAGCGAAAGGATCTCTTAAGGGCTAAGTATGGCAACGAAAAAAATGACGATGGGCCTGATCGTGGGCAACCGCGGTTTTTTCCCCGATCATCTGGCCAAAAGCGGCCGCGAGGAAATGCTGCGGGTGCTGACCACGGCGGGCATGGACGTGGTCGCGCTGACTCCGGAAGAAAGCAAATACGGCGCGGTCGAAACCCGGGAAGAGTCCAGGCGCTGCGCCGACCTGTTCAAACGCAACCGCGATCGCATCGACGGCATCGTCGTGACTCTGCCCAACTTCGGGGAAGAGCGGGCGATTGCAGACACCCTGCGCCTGGCGGATTTGCGCGTGCCGGTGTTGATCCAGGCCACGCCTGATGATCCCGGCAAGATGACCATCAAGTTCCGTCGCGACAGCTTCTGCGGCAAGATGTCGGCCTGCAACAATTTGCGCCAGTACGGCATTCCGTACTCCATCACAACGCTGCACACCGAAAGCCCGGACTCGCCCGAGTTCGCCAAAGACCTGCAATGGTTCGCGGCGGTTTGTCGCGTGGTAAATGGCTTCCGCAATTTACGTGTCGGAGCGATTGGAGCGCGCCCCACGGCGTTCAATACCGTCCGCTACAGCGAGAAAATTCTAGAAGGGCAGGGCATCTCGATCGAGACCCTCGATCTCTCTGAAGTTCTGGGCCGCATCGAGCGCATGAAGGACAATGACGATGCCGCCCAGGCCAAGCTGGCCGTGATCAAGAAATACGTGGACTCAAGCGGCGTGCCGGCGCTCGCCCTGATGAAAATGGCGAAGCTGGGCGCTGTGGTTGACCAGTGGATGGCGGCCACGGAAGTTTCCATCAGCGCGGTGCAATGCTGGACCTCGATCGAGGAAAATCTGGGCGTGGTGCCGTGCACGGTGATGAGCATGATGAGCGACAGCCTGCTTTCGAGTGCCTGCGAGGTGGACATCTGCGGCGTGCTCGGCATGCACGCCCTGCGGCTGGCTTCGGAAACTCCTTCCGCCCTGCTCGACTGGAACAACAATTACGGCTCTGACCCCAACAAGGCAGTCTGCTTTCACTGCTCCAACCTGCCCAAACACTTCTTCCGCTCGGTGAAGATGGATTTCCAGGAGATCATTGCCGGCACCGTAGGCAAGGAAAACACTTTCGGCACCTGCGTGGGACTGATCAAGCCGGAGAAGATGAGCTTTGCCCGCTTCTCCACCGACGACACCGCCGGCAAAATGCGGGGTTATGTGGGCGAAGGCAGATTTACCGATGATCCGCTGAACACATTCGGCGGCGCTGGCGTGGTCGAGATTCCCCAGATGCAAAAACTGCTGCACTACATCTGCGAAAACGGTTTCGAGCATCACGTAGCTGCCAATCTTTCCAGCGTTGCTCCCGCCGTTTACGAAGCCACCACCCGGTATCTGCACTGGGACATGTACCAGCATCCGGGGAACAACGGGGCCTGCTGATGGCGATCGTGGCGGGAGTCGATTTCGGAACTCTCAGCGTACGCGTCTCCATCGTGGACAGCGAGCGCGGGCTGCTCGAATCCGCGGTCGCGGAATATCCTCTGCACCGCAAACGCGAAGACCCTGAATACGCCACTCAGGCGCACGAAGACCACATGCGCGCCCTGGCCGCCGCCACGCGCGAGGCCGTGAAAAGGGCCGGCATTTCCGGCGATCAAGTCGAAGCCATCGCGCTCGATACCACTGGCTCCTCGGTGATCCCCGTGGGCAAAGACCTGCAGCCTCTCGGCGAATACTACCTGTGGTGCGATCACCGGGCCAAAGGCGAGGCGGCGGAAATCACGGCAGCCGCGCATCGCGAAGGACTGGAAGCCATCAACTGGTGTGGAGGCGTGTATTCCTCAGAGTGGGGATTCTCGAAACTCCTGCACTGGCTTCGTCACAACCCGGCAAAGCGTTCGGAGTTCGTCTCTGCTTTCGAACACTGCGACATGGTGGCGGCGACGCTGTGCGGCATCACCGATCCTAAAAAAGTAAAACGCAGCATCTGCGCCATGGGCCACAAATGGCTCTGGAACCGGGCCCTGGGAGGGCTTCCGCCGGAGGAGTTCCTGGTCAAGGTAGATCCGCTTCTTGCCGGTGTGCGCGAAAAGTTGGACGGCGAATACGCTGCTTCCGACCAGATCGCGGGAATGCTCTCTGATTACTGGGCCGAAAAGCTTGGGCTGAAAGCCGGCATTCCGATTCCGGTGGGAGCGTTCGATGCGCACTGGGACGCAATCGGGGCCGGTTGCGGCACCGATGACATGGTCAACGTGGTTGGGACCTCCACCTGCATCATCGGAATCACACCGTCGGTCAATCTGGTTCCGGGCGTGTGCGGTGTAGTGCAGGGAAGCGTGCACCCGCTCCGCACCGGCATCGAAGCCGGCCTCTCCGCCGTAGGCGATATTTTCAACGCCATCGCAACCCGGGCCGGCACTGATGTGAAGACCCTGAGCCAGGGCCTCGATAAGTATCGAGCTGGGCAAACCGGGCTGCTGCGCATGACCTGGGACAATGGCGACCGCACCGTGCTGGTCAATCCGAACTTGCGCGGCATCACCCTGGGGTGGAATCTGCAAAGCACGGCCCAGGACGAATTGTTTGCCGCTATCGAAGGCACGGCGTTTCACACCCGGGTGATTCTCGATCGCATGGCCGCGAACGGTGTAAATATCAAGCGCGTCATCAATGCCGGCGGCATTCCGCAAAAGAATGACGTATTGAACCAGGTTTATGCCAATGTGCTGGGGCGGCCGGTGCTGGTGCCGAGCAAAAGCGTGACCAGCCTGGGTTCGGCAATTTTCGCGTTTCTGGCGGCGGGCACTTTCAAGACCATCGAGGACGCGCAGAAAAAGATTTGCCCGTCTAACCGGGTGTTTGAGCCTGATCAATCCGAGCAGCGTGTTTACGAAGAGCTGTATCCGCTCTACAGCAAGCTTTATTTTTCCTTTGGCGATCCCCAGAAGGATGGCTTGGGCGCAGTGCTTCCGACCCTGATTCGCGTGGCTGAGTCGGCGCACAAGTAGCCACAGCCCACGTGGGGACAGCCGCCCCCGGCCGTCCGGCGGAGCAAAGCTCCGCTATTGTTGCTGCCAAGAACTAGTCGAGCTGCGCTCGACTGGGCGGGTGGGACACCCGCCCCTACGTGTTTTTCCGCCGACGCGGCACGAGCGAGGACGCTCGCGCCTACATTAGAATGGGCAGTCTTGCCTGCCTCTCTTAAACTCGATCGTTTGCGCGTGGTGTTGGTGTCGTCGCGCAACCCCCTTAACATTGGTGCTGCGGCTCGGGCCATGAGCAATTTTGGCTTTTCCCGGCTGCGAGTGGTGAATCCATACGAAAAGGCGTTCCGTGCGGCGCGTTCGGCGGTCGGCGCCGCGGAGTTGCTGGCCAGCGCCGAGGAATACGACAGCGTTGCCGACGCTGTGGCCGATTGCACGCTGGTGGTGGGAACGACCGCAGTACGGCACCGGGAACTGCAGCATCCCCTGCGGCGACTGGAATATGGCGGGCGCCTCATCCGTAAACACATGAGCTCAGGCCCGGTGGCGCTCTTGTTTGGCTCGGAGAGGTACGGGCTCTCTAAGGATGACTTCAGCTATTGCCACTGGCTGATTCGCATTCCCACGCGGGAGCAGCACATCTCGATGAACCTGGGCCAGGCGGTTGCCGTGTGTCTGTACGAATTGATTCGCAACGGCCGGGCGGTTGGCGCAGGGGAGAAGCAGGCGCTGGCCACAGCGGGCGACATCGCGCGCATCATGCCTTTGCTTGCCGATATTCTGAGCACCAGCAGTTACATGCTGCCGCAGCGGGCCGCCGATACCGAGCAGCGAATCCGCCGCATGCTGCGCCGTCTCAAACTTTCGGCCCAGGATGTCGAAGCATGGCTGGGCATTCTGCGGCATGTCCAATGGCGGCTGCGGGCGGGGAAAAAGCAGGCGGAGTGACCTGTCCCTTCGGGATTCCCGGAAACGAAAAATCATTTACACTAGGTCAAATGTCTGACCGGATTGTGTGTTCGTGCATCACCTGTCCCAAGTGCGGGACCTGGGTTGTGGTGGAACGGGAAATGACGCGAGAGACCAACAAGGAAAAGGTGAACGCGACTTGCCCGGGCCCCGAGTGTGGCAAGCAATTTTCCTTTGCTCCCGGGGAGACCAAGGTCTTCGAACTTCCGATGAGCCTTTTTGAACGGCGCCACTTCTACCGCTCCGAATTATCATAGGTCCCTCCTGCCATTCCCGATTGTGCCCGCGCCTATTAGGCGTAAACTTGTCGGAGTGTCGCGTACGCTGACGACAGACGAGGTCCCATCCCCCAACGCCGGACCACCCCCGGGCCTTGGGTCCTTTTTGCTGCTTGCCATCTGGTTTGCGATCATCGCCGGCCTGGTGGAGGGCCTGGGCCTGCTGCTTTTCCAGCGAATCAATTGGGCGCGGTGGGGACCGACTCTGCACGTTTCCGAACCGATCATCTGGATTTCGCCTATCGTCGATCTCATTCTTTTTTGTGTCTTGACGGTAGCGCTTTGGGCAGCGGGGCGGCTGGTCCCGAAGCTCCGCCTGCTGCAGGCTGCCATAGCCTTGTTGACCGCGCTTACTTTGTATGACTGGCTTACAGTCACGGCCCGTCTTTCCCATCTTAGCTGCCTGTTGCTGGCGGCTGGCGTGGGCGTTGCCTTCAGCCGCTGGGTGGCGAAGCACGACGCCGCCACGCTGCAATTTGTAAGGCGAACCTTCCCCTTTGTTGCCGGGGCGGCGCTGCTGGCGTTCGCCGGAATCCAGGGCGGACACTGGCTGCGCGAAGCAATGGCGGTCAGCAAACTGCCGACGGCGGCCGCGGATGCGCCCAATGTACTGGTCATCGTGGTGGACACGTTGCGCGCCGACCATCTGTCATCTTATGGATATGCTCGTCCCACCACTCCGAATATTGATCGCGTCGCCACCCAGGGCGTGCTGTTTAAGAATGCTGTCGCTACGTCGTCCTGGACGTTTCCCTCGCACGCTTCTTTACTGACCGGCCGATATCAGTATGAGCACGGCATGGACAAGATCAGGGAAATGCCGGCGGTCGGAGGAGAAGTATTCAGCGCCAACGGGTTGCCCACCTTGGGCGAAGCCCTGATGCAGAAGGGATATCGCACCGGCGCTTTTTCTGCCAATCGCACTTACTTTACTCACGACCTCGGCTTCGGTCGCGGCTTCGTACATTTCGAAGACTACTTTCATTCCGCCAGCGACATGTTCGTGCGCACGCTGTATGGCCGCGAGTTTGCTCGAATCTATCTCAAGCGCAGCGACCGGAGCCTGGTCAAACGCGTGCTGCGAGGGCTGGGCTTTACGGCTTTGCTCGATCAGGGCGCGGAGGGCTCGGGCAGCTATGGCGGCGCCTTCGGAATTCGCAAGCGCGCCGACGTGATTAACCGGGAAACTCTCAGCTGGATTGATCGCGATCGCGGGCGCCCATTCTTCGCCTTCCTCAACTATTTCGACGTGCACGACCCCTACGGCGGACCGCGCGGTTATGCCAAACCTTCGTGGCCGCAGCTGACCAATGTGGATGCGTATGACGATGGCGTGAAGTATGTGGACGACTACATCGGCCGTCTGATGGATGAGTTGGACCGGCGTGGTCTGGCGAAAAATACGCTGGTCGTCATTACCGGCGATCACGGGGAATCGCTGGGGCAGCACCACCTGCGAACGCACGGCAAAGCGCTCTACTGGGAACTGATTCACGTTCCCCTTGTGCTCCGTTATCCGGGGCATGCTCCGGCGGGCATTCGTCTGGATGTGCCGGTAACCAACTCGGTCCTTCCGGCGACGATCATGGAGTTACTGGGCGAGCGCGGACATGAAACCTTCCCTGGACCGTCGCTGAGCGCGCTCTGGCAATCCCCGCCGGCGCAGCCCGCCTGGCCTGATGCTCTTTCTGAAGTCGCGAAACACAACATCGTTACCGATGAGAGCAAGACGGTGGGAAAGCTGGTAGCGACCACCGCGGACGGTCCCATGAAATCCGTGGTGACCACGCGGTGGCACCTGATTGTGCACAAGGAGCTGGGAGACCAGATCTATGACTGGGTGCACGATCCGGGTGAGACGAACAATCTCATCTTTACTCCCCTGGGCCAGCAGGCGGCGCGCGAACTGAACGAAGGGCTCGAAGCTCTGCTGGCGCGGTCCGCGGGGCGGAAGCGGGCGCCAACCTCGATCGCCTTGCGCGACGGTCGCTTCAATCTCCAACAGAGTAGCGTTCATGCCAACCGGCTCCGGCTCGAACCGTTACGAAGGGTTGACGATTATTACCATATGGAGGCGCACGCTGGATCCACACTGGTCGTTGACGTCAGCGCCCAGCAGCTTGCACCGGCGGTCCGGCTGGATCCGGTGATCGCTATTGTGGACGAGGACGGGAAGCCCTACCAGACCTGCCGGAATCCCGGCGACGATCACACCCAGGAGCCTGGAGTCGCCGACCCAACTCCTGACGCGTTCGACGATATCTGCGTGAATGACGATATCAATCCTGGCGTGAATACCGACGCGCGGCTGGAGATTTTGGTGCCGGACGGCAGTAAGTCTTTAGTAGAATTAAACATCCGCGTATCAGACTGGAACGGGCAGTCGGGTCCTGGATTGCCCTACCAGATGCAGGTCCAGGAAGCGGGAGCCCGGCCGGAGTCGGCCCGGGCAGCGAATCCGTGAACCTCGGCAAGGCTTGTTCCGCAAAGCAGGAGCTTCTCTGCTACTGGGTATCCCCACGCGGAGGATGTTAAAATCATAAGAATCTACAGCAGAGGAGCATCATGAGAATTGAATTGCTGGCGCTTTACGGTGGTCCCGACCAGGTCATGACGGTGACTTCCGGGCTGGCCAGCCTGCTTGGCCTCCTGCTGCTTTTCTGGAACAAGGTCGTCGGGATCTTTTTCAAGGTTGTACGCAAGTTCAGCCGTTCTGGTACGCCTGCCGCCGTTGATGCTCCCAAGGAAACTCCCAAAGGAACTCCGTAAAATCGGGTCCGCCGCTTGCGCAGAAAAGTTATCGTCATCGGTCTGGACGGGCTCGAACCCGGCATTGTGGAAGCGATGCTGGAACGCGGCGAGCTTCCTAACCTGGCAAAGATCCGCGCCTCCGGCAGTTACTCCCGCCTGAAGACAACTTATCCGGCCCAGACTCCCGTGGCCTGGTCGTCGTTTGCCACCGGGACCAATCCCGGCGGACACGGAATTTTCGATTTCATCTGCCGCGATCCTAAAACTTATTTGCCCGATGTCGCGCTAACCCGGTTCGAGCGGCCGAAAAGCATGCTGGCCCAGCCGCGGGTAGTGAACCGGCGAAGCGGCGTGCCGGTGTGGCAGACGCTTTCGGCGGCGGGCATTCCGTGCACCATCCTGCGTTGTCCATGCACTTTCCCTCCCGAAGCTGTGCAGGGCCGCATGCTGGCCGGAGTGGGGGTGCCAGACCTGCGCGGCAGTCAGAGTAAGGG
>DATGYF010000320.1:0-2878 GCA_035298145.1 Terriglobales bacterium
CCAACGACCAACCGGGAGGATGTTCCATGTGCCTAGCCATACCAGGAAAGATCGTCGAAATCTCCGGCGACAATGCGGAGTTGGCGCTGGTTGATGTCGTCGGTGTGCGGCGCAAGATTGACCTTGGCCTGCTGCAGGACGACCGGCCCGTGCCCGGCGACTGGGTGCTGATCCATGTCGGCTTTGCCATGAGCAAGATCAGCGAGTGCGATGCTCTCGACCAGATGAACACGCTGCGCGCGCTGGGCGAAATCGATGGAGCCATGCAGGAGATCCAGGGCTACGGCCTGGAGGACGAAGATGACATCGAAGCCGACGACGTTGAAACTGCCGAGCTCAAAATAAGCGACGCCGACTTGAATTGACGCCTGCCCGCGTCCAGCCTGCGAGGGAGGATCGGCATGAGATTTGTTGATGAGTTTCGCGAACCCGAACTGATTTCGAAGACGGCTGAGGAAATCCGGCGTCTCGCCGGCAGCGATCGGCACTATCGTCTCATGGAAGTCTGTGGCGGCCACACGCACGCCATCTATCGCTTTGGGCTAAAGGATATTCTTCCGGAAAATATCGAACTGATCCATGGGCCCGGCTGTCCGGTCTGCGTGCTTCCCATGGGACGCATCGACGACGGCTTGTCCATCGCGCAAAATCCGGACGTAATCTTTGCCGCTTTCGGTGACATGATGCGCGTCCCCGGGACCCAGGGCAGCCCGCTCGAGCATAAAGCTCGCGGGATGGACGTCCGCATCGTGTATTCGCCCTCTGACGCGCTGAAGCTGGCACGCCTCAATCCCGAAAAGCACGTCATGTTTTTCGCCATCGGCTTCGAGACCACGGCGCCCTCCACGGCGCTGACCCTGATTCGGGCCAAGGCTGAAGGCATCCACAATTTCTCCGTGTTTTGCAACCACGTAACTATCATCCCGGCGATCCGGGCGATTCTCGACTCGCCGGACATGCGGCTGGATGCCTTCATCGGCCCCGGGCATGTCTCGACTGTGATCGGCTGCCGTCCCTACGAGTGGATTGCACAGGACCAGGACAAACCGATTGTGGTGTCCGGCTTCGAGCCGCTCGACATGTTGCAGTCAATCGTCATGCTGCTGCGTCAACTGAAAGGCCGTGAAGCCAAAGTCGAGAACCAATACAAGCGCGTTGTTCCCTGGGAAGGCAACCGCGCCGCGCTTCGCGCCATGGCCGAGGTTTTCCAGTTGCGCCCTTATTTCGAGTGGCGCGGCCTGGGCTTCATTTCGCAGTCGGCGCTTCGCCTGAACGATAAGTACGCGGCGTGGGACGCGGAGCAGCGCTTTGAGGTTCCCGGCATTCGTGTGACCGACCCCAAGGCAGCGCAATGCGGAGAAGTGCTGAAAGGCGTGCTGAAGCCGCACCAGTGTAAACTCTTTGGCCGTGAGTGCACGCCGGAGCATCCCGTCGGCGCTCTCATGGTGTCATCGGAAGGATCATGCGCCGCTTATCACAACTACGAACACCGGAAAGCAGCAATGGCGACCAGCCTGACCTCGATCGCGTAGGCAATCAGGTTGCGGTGGATGTCAAACCGGGACCCGTCCGGTTTCGCGATCCCCAAATCGAGATGGCTCACGGAGCCGGAGGTAAGGCCAGCCGCAAGCTGGTTGAGGGCCTTTTTGCGCCACTGCTCTTTGGATCGACGCCGGGGCCCCTGGGAGACTCCGCGCACATCGACATCAATGGGAGCACCGTTGCCATCACGACTGACAGCTTTGTTGTCAAACCGCTTCGCTTTCCGGGTGGATCGATCGGCGAACTTGCGGTGAACGGCACGGTGAACGATCTGGCGGTATCGGGCGCGCGCGCCGAAGCCGTGGTCGTCACCTTTGTGCTCGAAGCCGGGCTCCCTACACCGGTGCTCGAGGCGGAAGTTCGCGCCATGGCGAAAGCCGCGCGGGATGCGGGAGTCCGCATCGCCGGGGGAGACACGAAAGTCGTCGAACACGGCAAGGCCGATCAGATGTACGTTACCACCACCGGCATTGGCCGCCTGCTTCATGGAGTGACGATCGATCCGAGTTCGGTGCGCGTCGGGGACAAGATTCTGCTTTCCGGGCCCATCGGCGATCATGGCATCACCATCCTACTCGCCCGCGGCGAACTCGATCTCGAAGCTGATCTTCGCTCCGATACGCGCTCCGTGCTGCCTCTGGTCGAAACTCTGGTTCATGCCGCCGGCCCGGGTGTCCGCTGGATGCGCGATCCAACCCGGGGCGGCGCGGCTACATCCTTAAACGAGCTGGCGCGGGATTGCGGGCTCGGCATGGTCCTCTTTGAAGATCAGATTCCGGTGCGTGATACAGTGCGGGGTGCGTGCGAGTTGCTGGGACTCGATCCGCTTCACATCCCGAACGAAGGCCAATTTCTGGCCGTGGTCTCGCCCGAGTACGCCGATGCCGCGATCAATGCTTTGAGCCTCGCCCCAGGCGGGGGTGAGGCCCAGGTGATCGGCGAAGTTCGGGAGCAACCCGCGGGCACGGTGCTGGTGACGACCCGCTACGGAGGCAGCCGCATCGTTGACATGCTGGTCGGCGATCCCCTGCCGCGCATTTGTTAAGTAGAAAAACATGGTGACAGCAGTCAAACTCGCCAGTCAGGTGGAAGAGCGATTGCTCGAGAGGAACGAACTATACGAACAGTTCTTCTCGCGCGAAGCGGCGCGGCTGGCCGAAGCCTGCCGCGAGATGTCGGAACGATTTCTGCGCGGAGGGCGCCTGCTTGCCTTCGGGCGCGGGCCCTATGCCACCGACGCGCAGCACGTTTCTGTGGAATTCGTTCATCCCGTAATCGTGGGCAAGCGCGCGCTTCCCGCACTGGATTTGTCGATCCTGTTCCGTCCCTGGCTCGA
>DATGYF010000321.1:0-4282 GCA_035298145.1 Terriglobales bacterium
ATTTACACTTTTGCGGGTCCGACGTACCTTCATACGTGAGCAGACCTGGGGGAGGGCTGTTCGGGCGTCCCATAACTCGCGAGAGTTTGGGGCGCTTCTTATTTGGGGCCGTTTTCTGCACTATGAATGCGTTGGGCCGGTGCCGGATTCCCGCCTTTGATCGAGGAGCGAGTGTCATTCCTCGGATCAAATCTTGCACTTTACATTTTGAACAGCTGGGTTATGATGTGCGGCCACAATCGGCGCATCTGACCTGGACGCTTTTCGCGACCGGGACACAGCGTCGGGTGGCTTGCGCGGTTGATGGGTGGTTGTGGACGAGGGGGTCTCGTCTTCTGCCTGGTTGCGGCTTGGCCGGCGCTTTGCCGGTTGGCCGGAAGTCTGCTTAGGAGAAGCATGCGAACTGATCCCTTTCGTTTGCGATTTACCATTCTTTCGGTTGTTTTACTTGGCCTGTCCACGCTGGCCGCAGCGCAACAACGATACATTCGACCGCTGGTCCATGAGCCGGTGGATGACCGTCAACGGGTTGTGCTCAAGGGCAACGTTCATCCTCTCGCCCGTCCCCAGTTCGAAGTAGCGACCGCTCCACCTGACCTGCCGATGCAGCGCATGCTGCTGGTCCTCAAACGCAGTCCGGAGCAGGAAACTGCGCTGTTGAAGCTGCTTGATGACCAGCAGGACAAGTCCTCGCCTCAATTTCACAAGTGGGTGACGCCGGAACAGTTCGGGCAACAGTTCGGCCCGGCAGACTCCGACATTCAAGCCGTCACTTCCTGGTTGCAGGGGCACGGCTTTGAAGTCGCGCAGGTCAGCAAGGGTCGCACCCTGATCGAGTTCTCGGGCACTGCCGCCCAGGTGCAGGAGGTATTTCACACCCCGATCCGGAAATACATGGTGAAGGGTGAGGCCCACTGGGCGAATGCCAGCGACCCGGAAATACCGGATGCGCTAGCGCCGGTGGTGGCAGGCGTAAATTCGTTTCACAATTTCTACAAGAAGACACAACTAGGCCTCTCCCCGGAAAGGGGACGCCTCACAACCAGCCCGGGAGCGCAGCCGCAGGTCACATTTTCTGATGGGACACACGCTCTGGGCCCGGCAGACTATCGAGTGATTTACAACGCCACGCTAACCCTTTCAAACGGAATCAATGGGGAGGGACAGACCATCGCGGTAGTCGCGCGCAGCAACCTGTATGGCGGGGGGCAGGATGTGTACGACTTCCGAAATATTTTCGGGGGCTTTGGCGGCGGCTTGAACATCATCCTCAACGGACCTGACCCGGGCGACCTGGGCGGAGGTGAAGAAGCCGAGGCCACTCTGGATGCTTCCTGGCCTTCTGTCATGGCGCCCAACGCGGTGGTGGATTTTGTGGTCTCTGCCGGAACCAACGCCACGGACGGAATTTTTCTGTCGGAAAGCTACATCATCGACAACAATCTGGCGCCGGTGATGACGGAGAGCTTCGGAGGTTGCGAGTTCGGTGTCCCGAGCGCTGAGGCGCAGGCTATTTCGGCGATGGCGGAGCAGGCGGCCGCCCAGGGCATCACTTACATCGTCTCGAGCGGCGACAGCGGCGCGGAAGGTTGCGACAACCAGGGTGAGAGCGTGGCCACTGGACCGATCTCGGTTAATTTGCTCGCCTCCACTCCCTTCACTGTGGCGGTGGGAGGCACTCAGTTCAACGAGAACGGACAAGCCAGCGCCTACTGGAAGACGGTCAATGGCTCCGACGGCCTCACCGTGAAATCATATATTCCGGAAAATGTCTGGAACCAGAGCTGCTCTTCGGCCCAGTGCGGTGCCAACGCCAATATTCTGGCCGGCGGCGGCGGTGCCAGCACAATTTTCAGCAAACCTTCGTGGCAGTCCGGCGTGACCGGTATTCCCACTGATGGAGCGCGCGATCTGCCCGACGTCTCGCTCACGGCGGCCGGCCACGATCCATATCTCCTGTGCTACGAGGGTTCATGCCAGACCGGCTTCGTGGCCACGGTTTTTGGGACTTCCGCCTCCGCCCCTTCATTTGCCGGCATCATGGCGCTGGTGAACCAGAAGACGGGCTCGCGCCAGGGCCAGGCCAACTACGTCCTCTATCGCCTGGCTGCGGCAGAGAATCTCTCGCAGTGCAACGGATCGAAGACCACCGCTCTTCCTGCCCTTACTTGCATCTTCAACGACGTTACCGTGGGCAACAACGCGGTTCCCGGCGAAACTGGGTACGGAACCCCTACTGCGAAATATAAGAGTACGGTCGGCTATGACCTGGCCACGGGGCTAGGATCGGTAAACGTGCAAAACCTGGTGAATCAGTGGGGCTCCATCGCGTTTACGGCCACAACCACTACCTTGGCGCTGAGCCCAACCACCTTCACGCACGGCGCCGATGTGAATGTGATCATCGCTGTCGCACCCACTAGCGGCGCCGGAGTGCCCACGGGCGATGTCTCGCTATTGACCAACCTGCCTCTTCCGGTCACGGGAGTGACTGCCTTTACGCTCAATTCGGGCGCCGTCTCCAGCACCTGGAATGGTTTGCCAGGTGGCACCTACGAAATTCATGCGCACTATGCGGGCGATGGAACCTTTGCGGCCAGTGACTCTGCACCAGTGACGGTCGCGGTTTCGCAGGAGGGCAGCACGACCGCGCTTTCGGTGTTCGGTTTTGACGTGCTTGGCAATCTCATACCCTTCACCAGCCAGCCTTATGGCACTCCCGCGTATTTGAGGGCCGATATTTCAGCCCTCTCCGGCCATGGCGTGGCGACAGGCAACGTGTTGTTTTTCGATAATTTAGCAAGCCTGGACGGCGTGTCATACGGCCTGAACACCGAGGGCACCGCTGCTACGGCGCGGGGTGTATTCACTATCCCGCCTGGTCCGCATTCCGTAGTGGCTTCTTACAGTGGAGATGGCGGCTTCAACGCCAGCCTTTCGGCTCCGGTAAACATCACAGTCACCAAGGCCCCGACTACGACCGCGATTACCTCGAGCAGCAGCAGCGTGGTCCAGGGTACGTCAGTGACGTTGACGGCCACTGTGAACACCAGCAGCGGCGGACTGGGGCCATTGGGCCTGGCGAACTTCCTGTCGGGGGGAACACCAATCAGTTCGGGTGGCGTTTTCGGGCAGAGCGGATATGGAAATATCCAATCGGGCGCATTCGTGACGGCGCAAGGCACCGCAACGTCCACAGTCATCCTGCCCGCGGGGCAAAATATCATCAGCGCCCAGTATCCCGGCGATTCGAACTATACCGGGTCATCTTCCGCTACGACGGTTGTGAATGTGGAGGCCGATTTTGCCTTCGCCGCGGACGCGCCTTCGGTCACCATTGCCAGTCCCGGCGGCAGGGGGACCCTCACGCTCACGGTCACCGGCCAGCCCGGCTACGCCGGCACCATCAATTTCCCAGCGACGTCGTGCTCCGGCTTGCCGCGCGAAAGCACCTGCAGTTTTAGTCCGGCTTCGGTAACGGGCAGCGGTTCCACCACGCTCACCATTTCCACCAAGGCAGCGCACACCGCAAGGCTCGAGGGTCCCGCCTGGTGGTTCACCAGTTTCGGGGCGTCGTTCGCTGGGATCTTCCTGCTGGGGGGTGCGTCGCAAAGGCGGATGAAACCCGGGCGTCGCGCCCGGACCGTCCTTATGCTGATGCTATTCGCACTCCTGCTCACGATTGCCGGCTGTGGCGGCGGCAGTAGCGGCAGCGGCGGCCACAACCAGGACCCGGGAACGCCCGCGGGTAGTTCGGTCGTGATTGTGACCGCGACCAGCGGAAGCATCACGCATTCGGCCACCTTCACTCTTACCGTCCAATAGGGCATGGCTGAAGCCGGGATCGGGCTGCGACTTTCTCTAATTTTCTTCAAGCCGATTCATTCTGCTCGTGACCTATCCGCGGCACATCGACGCGGGTGTGCAATCCCTGCTACTTGACCAATCAGGGACGGTTATTTCTGATGGCAAGATAGCGCTAGCCCAAGGCTCGTCCCGGACGAGTTGCTTGGAACAAATAGGGGGATTCATGCCGAATAAAGGTTTCATATTCCTGTTTCTACTGCTGAGCGGATTGCTGATGGCTCGGGACCCGGCCAGCGACGCCAATGCCGATGCCAGCAAACTTATCGCGCTGGAAAATGCCTGGAACCAGGCGCAACTTCATCATGACGCCAAGGCCTTGAACAACCTGGTTTCCGACGGCTTCGTTTACACCGACTACGACGGCACGGTCATGAACAAAGCGGAGTTTCTGGCCGATCTGAAGGACCCGAACTAT
>DATGYF010000322.1:0-2101 GCA_035298145.1 Terriglobales bacterium
CAGGATGCGCTTCAGGTCAGGATGACCTTCGAAGCGGATGCCGAACATGTCGAAGACTTCGCGCTCCAGCCAGTTGGCGGCCGGCCAGATGGGAACGGCGCTGGGCACGGACTCTGTCTCGGCGTATGAGGCTTTCACGCGGATGCGTTCGTTGTGCGGAAAAGAATAGAGAATCCAGACAACTTCGAATTGTTTTTCCCGGTCAGGATAATGAACGGCGGTGATATCGACACAATAGTCGAACTTCTCCTGATCGCGAAGAACCTGTAGCAACTCGGGGATCAGTGACGAATCGGCAACTATATATTCCTGTCCGAGGTAGGTATTGGCCTCACGGATGCCTGAACCGTGCTGCCCCTTGAGCCGGGAAATCATTGGCGAATCCCAGGGAACGGGAGCGGGACCTGCAGGCTTTGGGGGAGCCGCGTGTTCCGCTGCTTTTGGAGGCGCGGGTTTTTCCGGGGACGACTGAACGCTGCCGGGAATGGGTTCGCCTGCCGGCTGTTTCGGCTCACCACTGGGCGGCGGTGTAGGGGATTTTGTGTCCTCAGGCATAGCTACGGAAGGTACAAACCTCCGGCGCCGTGGGCGTTTAGAAGAACGTTAACTTTTAACAGCTTGCAAAGTAAGTGTCAATCGCGAGACGAAGCTGTGGCAGGTCTTTGTGGTTGTTGAATTTGAGACATCCAGGGCAGCTGGCGTGCTCTCACCTTTCAGGCGCCGCCTGGTACCTTTCGATCATTTCACGAATTCGCAGCGCGTCGGCCTTGCGATGGCCGTGGCTGGTGATCGGGGCGGTGCCGCCAGAGGAATCGATGCGAATGTTGGACCAGATCACTCCGGTGGAAATCTGCACCGAGGCTACCTTGCCGAGTGCGATGCTTTCCTCACTGCTGCCGAACAAGCGGGATTTTATCCGGCTCACATGTTGCGGAGTGACGATGATGCGGACGGGAAAGAACAGATTGCCTTTGGTCCAGCGGCTGGCGGTGAAGGTTTCGGGATCTGGCATTGGGGTTAAGGCTACATCAAGCGAACAAAACATTGCGGAGCTCCGCTCCACAGGGCAGATGGGGACATCTGCCCCTACGTAGTCAGACCCACTCGAGGGCGCCTTTTTTCCAGATCCAGATATAACCTACGACCAGGATAAGCAGGAAAATCAGCATTTCAAGCAGGCCGAATGCGCCCAGCGCTTTAAACTGTACCGCCCACGGGAACAGGAAGATGGTCTCCACGTCGAAGACCACGAACAGGATTGCGACGATGTAATAGCGAACAGTGTAGCGACCGCGGGAGCTGTCCACGGGATCGATACCGCATTCGTAGGGCATCAATTTTGTTTTGCTGGGATTGTCGGGGCGCACCAGCTTGGCGGCCAGCAGCGTCACCGGAATCAGGACGCCGATAAATGCGATGAAAATAAATATGGGAACGTAGTTTTGTGGCATGAACGCCTCGGAGACCTACCCCGAACCACTCATACTACCGCCGACCTCTCTTCCCTTCAAGATCGGAGTTCATGGGATAGAAGACCAGTGCGGCGGCTGGGATCAAAACCCAACCGCCACAGAGGAACCCGGAGCAACTACTTGTAAGTTACGGTCGAGGATGACAGATTATCGCGGTGCGAAACTGAGTCCACCATCGACTCGAAGGCGGCAACGTTCATGGGACCCGCCTTACTGGCGCCCATCAGCGCGGCATTGAGTTTGTCCAAGCCGTCAGCATTGGTGGTGATGACGTCGATCCAGAACGTTCCCGGAGCCTCGGTGTGAATCGCCTCGGTATCGATTTCATATTCGACGATCGAACCGTCGGCCAGCAACTTTTCGAGCAGGGGCACGACGAAACCCTTGCTGAGCGTTTCAAGCGCATGCTCTGGCACGTCGGACTTCAGTTTGTACATACCGACGCGGGTATAGACATTCTTGTAGGTGCCTGGCCGCCAGTTGTAATACCGGCTGACGAATATGCCGTCCCCGTGCCTGGTGGCACTGGCGAGTACGGGCGACGTTGGCGTACCCGACTTGTAGAACTTGTCGAGCGTGTTCAGCACGGCCGCCATGGACATTCCCGACCACCAGTTGTCATGCGTCAT
>DATGYF010000323.1:0-4581 GCA_035298145.1 Terriglobales bacterium
CTTTGAGCTTTGAGGGCGAGACCGGACCTTACGCGCAGTATGCCGCGGTGCGCGCCGCCAACATCTTCCGCAAGGGCGGTTTCGATCCCGAGGAATTCGGCAGAAATGCGGCAGACCGTTCTTCGGCCGCTGACCTGGCCCAGCATTTGAGCGGCGAAGCGGGAAACGAAATCTGGGAATTGTGGCTGGCGGCTGCCAAGACTTCTTACATCATCGATCAATCAATTTCAACCACCGAGCCCGCGTATCTGGCCAAGCACGCCTTCCAGCTTGCGCAACTCTTCAATGCTTTCTACCACCGGCATCCGATCCTGAGTGAAGCGGACGAGGGCCGCAAGAAATTTCTGCTGGCCACCGTGGCCATGGTCCGCCGCGAATTGACGCGGATACTGGCGGTCATGGGAATCAGCGTGCCGGCGGTGATGTAAGTGAATATTTCTACTTGCCCACCACCAGCACCACAAAACTGTCAGGCAAAATCGAGGGCCACGGATGAGGCTGCTCCGCCGTCGGTGCGGGAGGCGGCCCGAACTTCGCCGTCACCAGAAATATCTGGTGTTTCGCGGCATCGAGCGTCATGGTGCGCGCCCCGCGCTGGGTCGGAACATTTTCGGCGACGCTGAATTTGTCCGGCGAATCTTCATGCACGACCGTGAGCACGCCCTCGCCGCAGGAAGCGAACGCCAGCCCGGTTTCGGGATCGAACGCCGTCGCGTCCACACCGTCGCCGATTGGAAGCGTGGAGATAAGCTTGCCGCTGTCCGCGTCCACGATGGCCATCAGCTTGTTGCCGCAACCGGAAAACAGCCGCCGATGCTTGCGATCGATGGCCAATCCCGTTGGCTCCTCACATGGAGCCAGCGGCCAACGTGACTTTATCTCCAGCTTGGCCGGATCCAGAGCCAGCAATTCGCTCTTGTCTTCCAGATTGACGAAGATTTCGCCCTTTTCGTCACTGACCGCGAACTCAGGCTTCCCATCCAACTTGATCGTGCCCACCACCGTGCCCTTGGCGGCGTCGATGGCGGTGGCATCATGGCTCCTGCCGTTGAAGGTAAAGACCCGCTTGCTCGCGGGATCGTAAAGAATCGCGTCCGGGTTTTCGCCCACCTTGATCTTGTTAAGCACTTTCAGAGTGGCCAGTTCGAAAACACTGACCGTGCCCTCGCGGCCGTTGCTGACAAATCCGCGGCCAAATTCCGGGGCCAGAGCAATGCCATGAACTCCAGGCGTATCCGGAATATCGCCCACGGTCTCGCCGGAATAAGGATTGATCACGACGACGTGACTGGAACGGGAGATGAACAGACGGCTTGAGTTGCGGTCGAGAGTCAGATAGTCCCATCCTCCAGCGCCGCCAAGCTTGTAGGTCTTGACCAGGTGGTATCCGGGACCGGCGGCCAAACCGGACGTAACCAGCGACAAGGTGACCAGTGTGCCGCAGACCGTTGCCGAGCAGAATTGCTTCAAGCGCTTCATTTGCATCAGCCTCGATTTAAAGGTAATAGCATAGTACTCGACCGTAACTTTACCCTATTTCGGAACCCTCCTAGACTGCTGGCATGCATTCCTGGGAAGGAGATCCGCGTCCCGAGCCGGTGCCGGAGTACGGCACCCTGCAGCCGGGCTCAGGCCTGAAACTGGATCAGTCCATCGATCCCCAGTCCGGAAGCTGGCGCGTTCTGTTCGCGGTGGCGGTGGGAATTCTGCTGGCCGCGTTCTTTGCCACAGGCAATGCGCGAGCTGCGTTTGATCAAATCACCAGGTTCCTTACCCTGCAGGGCAAGCCCGAACCTGCTTCTCCCGCCGTGCTTTCCGATCACGAGCTCGAAAGTCTGGATCGCAAAAGTCCGCAGCAGCAGGCAGAAGCCCTGCTGGAGCGGGCCGTCAACCACTATGCAGGCGCCAACGAGCAGATTGCCGCGCGGGTGGAAGGCTGGTGGGGAAAGCTGAAATTTACCCCTCAGTTCAATGCGCTGATCACCACCGCGCTCAACTCCAATGACCTTCGGGTGCGGGCCGCGGGGATTGAGTTAGACCTGGCGGCCATGGGCGCGATCAAGTCGCCAGCGACGATCGAGCGATTGGCGCTGCAGGCGGGAAGCGGGCCGCGGTCGCAAAGAGTTTGGGCACTCTGGGAGCTGGGCCTGCTGGGCAACCGCGGGGTCGAGCCTGAACGCGTCAACGAGATATTGGTCAGCCAGTTGCACGATCCTGATCCGGAAGTCCGCCACTGGGCGGTGGAAGGCCTGGCCTACCTGGGAACCAACGAGACCATCGTCCCTCTGCTGCAGGCCTTTCACGACGATGCTTCACCGATGGTCCGCGAGCGTGCCGCGTGCAGCCTGGCGCAGTCCGGCATGCTCACCCAGGAACAGCGCCGCAGCGTAATCCCGCAACTGCTCGACTACGCCGACGACGCCTCCCTGGACGCACAGACCCACGGCTGGGTCTATCAGGCGCTGCGCGACATCACAGGACAAACCCTGCCTAACGACACGGCTTCCTGGAGAAGCTGGTACGACGCCAACCGGGGGTAGCAGTTTCTGGTTTCCAGTTTCCTCGCGTCTCGCTAGGCGCCGATTGACCAGAACCAGAAACCGCAACCAGACACCGCTTCCGAGTCATGTAGGCGCGAGCGTCCCGCTCGTGCACCGCCCTCCGTTCTTCACTCCGCCATCTTGGCCACGTGCAGATCAAACCCAGTCTTAGGTAGCAGCGACGTCAGCTCAAAGGCTCTGAAGCCATCGCCCGCAATTTCCGTGTGCCGGTAGAGTCCGGGCTCGCTGTCAACCGTCTCATGCCGTCCATCCAGGTGGTTGAGAAACTCCTGTGCCTGCTGGATGTCGGCAGCGCGATCTTTGGTGCGGGTCACCACCGCCTCTGCGGCATACGACCGCACCAGCTTGGGCCAGTATTTTTCCAGAAGATTGGTGCTGGCAAAAATATCCGCCCAGACCATCTGGCCGTTCACCGCCACTACCACGCCCACCGCATTCTGATTGCGAAGCTGTTGGATCAGGCTCTGGTAATTCCGCTGGATCGGCCCTGCCACAGAATCGACCTGGTGTTTTACTTCCTCGTTCTGCATCACGCCGGCATAGGAACTGGTTTCCCTCACCGGGGCGGCGGAGGGAGCGGGCACCATCAGGGCAAGCGACTCGCGCGCTCTTCCCACTTCTGCCCATACTTTTGACTGGTCTTTGTCGGCCATGGCTTTGGCGCGAACATTCGGAGCGGCCATTGGCGCTTGCATCATGCCCGCCGATCCTCCCACTCCAAATCTGTCGCTGCTGCCGGTCCAGCGTCCGGGTTCGACGCAGAACACGCCAAGATCGACGGGATCGCTCTCAGCAGGAATAATGCGGTCCTTGCCAATCACCCGATCCTGTTTTCCACCGGTTACGATCTCGCCGGCCAGCAGAATCAGCGGCCGCTTGGAGTTATTGACCAGCACCAACTGGTTGACCTGCGCGCCGCTCGGCGTAGGGGTGATGCGCCGGCGCCGCATCAATGGTTGCACACCGCCGGACTCGGTCACGATCACGTCGCCGGAACGCAGGCCCTCGTCCAGAGTCAGAAATTCCTGGGTGTCATGGGAGCGCGCGGCGACCACGGGGAATACTGTCAGGTTCCCGTGTCGAATTGGTTCCAGCACCTTGTAGCCGGAAGGGAGAGTGGTTTCTCCGGCGGGCGCGGGGGCGGGCACAAATAGAGCGATCCCGGCAAGCGCAAGCGCCGGAAGCAAAAGAAATAGCTTGGGATTCATGGTGTTCCTCCTGTAGCGCCGGCGTCTCGCCGGCTGTCCGGTGGGCGTCCCCGCCCACCGCCCGGCAGTGCCTGCGCTTGTACCAGGAACGGCAAATATTCAGCTTCTTGCATCACAAATGTTGATAGCATCCGGGATGGCTGCCCGCCATGTTCAAGCCCAATGTGACTGATCACGGTGTCCAACCCATAGTGGAAGCTTCCGCGGGGTTGCAATCTGTGATCACCGAACTCTACGAAAAGAGTGGAAACTCGGGGCTCAGCCGCGAGCAGTTCGCGGCCGTCCTGAATGAGGTCGCGGGCAAATATTTGCCGGCGGATGCCTCTGCCCGGCAGACCGCGGATCTATATGCCAGCTTGCGCGTGGAAGAACTGGCGCTGGCCCGGGCTTGCGCCGCTGGTCAGGAACGGGCCTGGGAAGTCTTCATGGCGCGCTACCGCGAGAAGCTTTATGACATCGCGGCCTACATCGCCAAGGAAAGCTCGGCCGCCCGCGAGCTTGCCGACTCGCTCTATGCCGATCTCTATGGAACCACCACTCGTGACGGCCAGCGTGTTTCGAAACTGGCTTCGTACACTGGCCGCGGTTCGTTAGAGGGTTGGCTGCGCACCGTGATGGCGCAGGAGTTCGTGAACCGCTTTCGCCGTCAGCGCCGCCTGGTCAGCCTGGACGAAGAGAGTGAAGACGGCGCGCAGTTCGCCGCCACCGTTCCCGAGCCCGCCGCCGTGGTCGATCCCAGAGTTGAAGCCGCCACTGATGAAGTTCTGTCCCGGCTCGACGCCGAGGGCCGATTCATTCTGGCATCTTATTAT
>DATGYF010000324.1:0-5639 GCA_035298145.1 Terriglobales bacterium
GGCCAGGGGCTGGGAATCTTCCGCAAATGTTCCGTCCGAACCTACCACCAGGATGTTGCGCAACTCGTCGGAGTAGCTGGCGCGAACTTCCTTGATGCGCGGATCGTAGGCGCGGGCCGCGGCATCGCCGCGCATGACCAGTTCAACCTTGGCGGTTATTTCAGCATCCACCGAAGGCAGCGTCACCGGATAAAGACTGCGCGCGGCCTTTTCCTGGAAGCCCACCACCGGAGTCTTGGAAGGGCCGCTGGCGATCAGGGCCGCGGTGCGCGCCGCATGCAGAATGCGCTCGGATGAGAGATCGTCGGTGTAAGCGTAGCCTGTGCGCTCGCCTACTACCACCCGGACGCCGCATCCGGCTGAGATCCCCTGGGAGGCTGACTTCACCATCGACTCGTCCACCATGAGCGACGTGGAGGAGAGGTATTCGAAGTAAAGATCTGTGTACTCCCCGCCGGCCGAGAGGGCGGCCGCCAGATAGCGCTCCAGATCATGCTCGGTGAGGCCGTAGTGCTGAAAAAAGAACCGATTCTTATCCACAGTAATTAGATGTCCTTGGATCGGGAAAGACTCCCCGGAAGTCTTTTCATTATCCCACATGGACTTGAGGCGGCCGAGCCAATCGAACCACGTGGGGACAGCCGCCCTCGGCTGTCCGGCGGAAGCGAAGCTCCGCGCATTCCCCGAAAAAGACCCGGTCGAGCTGCGCTCGACTGGACAGCCGGGGGCGGCTGTCCCCACGTGGACTCTGGTGATGGTCATACGTCACAGACACGGATTCGGAAAGGTGACAGCATTCTAATCATGACCCCCGAAGCCCTGGCTCGCACGATTGAGGATTTTCTTGCCGGCGCGCGAGATGCCATCGTGCTCGATGACGGCGCCGCCATGTTCGACCTGGCGCAGGCCAGGTATTCCATTTCCGGCGAGCGCAACAAGTGCCTGCTTCACCTATGGTCGGACGAGAGAAACATGGTCCGGCGAGTGCTCGATGTGGAAATCAAGCATGAGGTGCTGCGGCTGGCGGTGCAGCGGCTAGGGCAGACGCGTCCCAGCAAACTGGGAATTTGCCGGCAACGCGACCGCCGCACTCCTACCGCGAAACGCGCCGCGCGACTGGCCTACCAGCGCAGCCTGCAGCGTACCCTGGAGCGCCGCTTTCCCACTTATGTTGCTTCGCCTCTCACGACTTCTCTGGATCTCGAGCGATCATTTGGCCCCATCTACGCTCGTGGGATGCTGCGCCGCGGGCAATCCGGCCTTGCGGTTCTGGGCGTCAATCCGCAGGAAACCCAGTCCGCGATTGATGCCGCTCTTACCTTTGGAATCCTGTGGCTTGATGCCTGCCGCCTGGCCCAGGCGGGGAAAATAGTCGTGGAGGGCATGAAGCTGTTCCTGCCCGCGGGGACTTCTGCATTGACCCGCGAGCGCATGGCGCATCTGCACCCTGACGCCGCCAAGTGGCAGCTATACGAACTGGAAGATCGGGAAGGCAGTCTCAAGGAGATCGAGTTTTCAGACCGCGGCAACGTGCGGACTCGGCTGGTGCACTGGGCGGACGAATCCCAGGCCAGGGACCGGTTTGCGGCTGCGATCAACCGGGTCCGGGAGTTGATGCCCGAAGCGGAAACGGCGGTCATCTCGCCCGCCGAGATGGTCTTCCGCTGTCATGGACTGGAATTCGCCAGGGCGCGCCTGGCTCACCATCCCGGTACGCTGTGCCCCACGGCAGAGATCGTATTTGGAGTGGGCGCGGACGAAAGGGTGCTCGTGGAGCAGAATGCAGATGCCTTCCGGCGCCTGGTGCATAGTATCGGAGAGGTCCGCCATGCCGAAGGCCCGCGCGATCACGCGCTATGGCGGTTGCATCCCGAGCGCTGGCTGGAATCACTCGTGGTGCAGGATGTGGCCGAGGTGGACGAGCGCCTCGATGCTGCCTGCCTGTACTCCCAGGTGCCGGCATTCTCGGCTTCGGACCGCGCCATGATCGATGTGCTCGCCACTACACACACTGGCAGACTGGCGGTGGTCGAACTGAAGGCCGACGAAGATATCCACCTGCCCCTGCAGGGCCTGGACTACTGGTCGCGGGTCGCCTGGCACCATGCCCGCGGAGAGTTTCAGCGCTTCGGATATTTTCCCCAGCGGGAATTGTCGAGCGAACGCCCCTTGCTGTTTCTGGTGGCGCCCGCGTTGCACGTGCATCCCGCTACCGACACGTTGCTGCACTACATCTCGCCCGAGGTGGAGTGGACGGTGGTGGGTATTGACGAGCGCTGGCGAAACGGAGTCAGAGCGGTATTTCGGAAGCGCCCGCGAGACATGGAGCTGAAGATCGACCCCAGATCGCGAGACTGCGCCTGAGTAGCGCCGGTGTCTCGCCGGCTGTCGAGGCGGCGTCCCGCCGCCTCAATTCGAAAGTCGAAAGCAGGTCGGCGTCGCCCGGCATTTAGGTGGCGGCGCAGAAATCTACTTCTCAGGCCAGACTCCCAGCAGGCGCCGGACGTCCACCAGCTGGGCCACGTGGTACGCGTTGTGATCGGCCAGCAGCAGGGCCTCGCGCAGGATGGTTTGGCCATCGCCCCAGGGAATACGCGCAAAAAGGTCAGTCTTCGGATTGGCAACCAGGCCCTGCATGGCCTTGAGGTCCCGACGAAATTTCTTGATGCTGACATTCCACGCAGCCGAAGCGGGCGGAGCGTCGCTGCGCGGCCAGTAGCCCTTGGGCCAATCGGGGGAAACATGCTTTCGGTTGCGGCTGAATTCCAGGATGTCCCATTGCGCGATGCGCATGTGCTCGAGCAGCATCCACGGGGAATGCGGAAATCCAGCCGGCTTCGTTCCCTTTAATTTGGCCGGGATGCCTGCGATGGCGTCTTCGAAACGGGCGTGAGCGCTTCCGCCCTTGAGCAATTCCAGCAAGTGTTGGCGCAGAGAAGCGTCGTGGTCGGGTTTCATGGTCGTTCCGCATTTTCCCCCGGACGAACCGGCATGGGTTGGCTTATCCAGAGGTAAAAGATGCAAATCCTAGTTAAAGCGATTCCACCATGAACTACAAGGGCGTTGAAATCGCCGCGCGAATTGGATGGAAGACGGGCGTCCCCGCCCGTCCCGCTTCAATCCCAAAGCACTTGCTTCCGGCCAGCGTTTAAACTGTCCCTATGAACGTTCGACCCGATCAGATTCCATATCGTGATTTTTATCGCATTCTCCTCGTTGCGGTCGGCCCGCGTCCCATCGCCTGGGTTTCCACGCTCAATGATGGGCACCTGAATCTGGCGCCGTTCTCTTTCTTCAATGCGATATCAGCGAAACCGCCGCTCCTGGGCTTTTCCCCGTCGCTGCGCCAGGTGGATGGCCAGTCCGCTCCCAAGGACACGTTGCGGAACATTCGCGAGACTGGTGAATTTGTGGTTAACGTGGTCACCTTCGCGGTGGCCGAGGCCATGAACCTGACCAGCGGCGAGTATGATCCCTCGGTGGACGAATTCGCACTGGCGAAGCTGACGACCCGGCCCTCCCAGGTGGTGCGGCCGCCACAGGTTGCGGAATCTCCGGTCAGTTTTGAATGCAAACTTGAACGGATCATCGATTTCGGTACAGAGCCGCCAAGCAGCAGCCTGGTAATCGGCGAAATCGTGTGCGTACACGTGGAGGAAAGCGTTATGAAAGAGAACCGTCTGGATCCGGACTCGCTCGACCTGATCGGACGCATGGGCGGCACGCAATATTCCCGCACTACCCAACGCTTCGAAATGAAACGCCCTGAGTTGCAGCGCCCCTCAGCGCGGTAATCCCCAGAAAGTCGGCGTTTTCGCCCCTACAGTGAAGTACTTCCTCTGCTACTTGATGAGCCCGATGGCGGGTCGCAGGGCAACTAAGTAGCCTTTACAGAGAACAGCAAAAACAAGCGCTTATGAAGCTTCCTGGCCGGATGCCCGACGCCGAGCACAGGGCTGTTTCCCCAAGTTCGTAGATGATGGCGCCCAATCAGGCGAAGGAGATTTAAATGAATATTAGGAAACCATTAATACTGGCATTAACTATCGGATTGTTCTTAAGTACATTCGCCATGGCGGAAGATGAGCCTTCCGAACAGGTAAAACGCCTGGATGCCTCGGCGGCCGTGTTGGATGAAATTATGGGAACTCCTGACAAGGGGATCCCGGAAGAAATTCTGAGCTCGGCCGAATGCGTGGCTGTGGTCCCGTCCATGGTCAAGATCGGGTTCGTCTTTGGTGGCCGCCACGGACGCGGTCTGGCTACCTGCCGCACCAAATCCGGATGGAGCGCCCCCGCTCCCTTCACCGTCACCGGCGGCAGTTGGGGACTTCAGATCGGCGGCGAGGCGGTGGACCTGGTCATGCTGGCCATGAACGACCAGGGCATGGCCAAGATGCTGACCAGTAAATTCAAGATCGGCGCCGACGCTTCCGCCGCCGCGGGACCGGTTGGCCGTCACGCCGAAGCGGAAACCGACTGGAAGATGCGTGCCCAGATCCTGACTTACTCCCGGGCCCGGGGAATTTTCGCCGGCCTCACCCTGAACGGAGCCTCCATCACTCAGGACAAAGATGGCACGCGAATTCTTTACGGCAAGATGATTCCTGCCGCCCAGATTCTCAAAGGAGAAGTGGCCCCACCGGAAGGATCGCACCAGTTCATGGCGGCAATCAGGAAGTATGCCAACCAGGCGGAAGCTTCCGACCGCAAACCGGAACCAACCGCGTCCGCTTCTGAACCGCACGAACGGATGCTGACTTCTTCTGAAGCGCAGAACGCGATTCAGGAAAAGCTGAAGGAAGAACCGGGATTGAACAGTGCCAAGGTGGATGTAACGTTGACCGCCGGTACGGTGAAACTCTCGGGATCGGTTCCCAGCACCGAGGACCGCGATAAGGTGGTGCGGATCGCAAAATCCTACGCCGGCAACCGTGAAATACAGGACCAGTTGGCGATTGAGACCGAACAGAATCGTTAGCGGAAGCGAAGAAATATCAGGCCCTGCTCTCAGAAAATTTGAGGGTGGGGCCTTTTTAGTCTGGATCCACTGCCACATGATCTCAATCGAGATCAATCTTCTCAAACCCCAGGCCCTGCAGCAGGCTGGTGATGGTGGAAGTGGCGTTCTGCTGGGCGGTTTTCAAAATGCCATCGGCCAGGGCGGCTGCCAGTAATTGGCGTTCCGCCTCCTGACGCACCTGGGTTTCCAGGTCGGGATCGGTGGGAACCAGGAAACCGGTCTGCCGCGAATACACCCGCGTCTTGGCACTGTCGAGCCGCGTCCCGAAGACCTGGGCTGCGGGCAGGTGCAGGTGGACCTGCTTGCCCTTCACCTGGACATCACCCGGCTTCAAGGTCGAGAAGTCAATGCCGGCGACCACCTCGCCGTGCACCAGGAGAAGCAGGCGGTCTCCTGCCAAGAAATCCGGAAAGATGGGGTTTTCCTTGGCGCCGCTCACCACTTTGTCCATGGTGTAAACCACGGTTTCGAGCCGCTGGAGCCGCTGGATGCGATCGACCACAGTGGGCTGGCTCACATCGATGCTCAGGGTCCGTCCGGTCAGCGCCGACCAGAAACGGCCCAGCATAGCCGGACCGGAACTTCGCGAGAGCAGCACAAATCCGATCAGGCCAAG
>DATGYF010000325.1:0-12879 GCA_035298145.1 Terriglobales bacterium
GAAGGCGTCTTCACCGAGACCGCGGGCGGCGTGACGGTCGGCACCGCGCGCAAGCTGTATCGCCAGGAACGTATTTCTCCCGATGAGACCACCGTCCTCTGCATCACCGGCAACGGCCTCAAGACTACCGACGCGCTTGCCGGCAAGTACGAACTCGAAGAGGCAATTGCACCCAAGTTCGCCGAATTCGAGAAGTACATGGAACGGACGCTGAACGCTCCGGCGAAAGAAGTGCGGGAAGCTGTTGAGGTCTAGATGAACATCACAGTGCAAATTCCGACCGCCCTGCGCCGGCTGACCGCCGGGAATGCGCGCGTAACCTGCACGGCCGCGAACCTGGGAGAACTGTTCACCGCGCTCGACCAGCAGTTTCCCGACCTCAAGCCTCACCTGCGGGATGAGTCAGGAGAAATCCGCCGCTTCCTGAATGTGTACGTGAACGAAGAAGACATCCGCTTCCTGGGCGGAAACGCGTATGCCTTTCAGGATGGAGATGAAGTCCTCCTTGTGCCATCGATCGCCGGCGGCGCACGCTGATCTAGTGGTAGTGTCATCCTGAGCGCAGCATTACGTTTCGCTTCGCGAAACGTAATGCGGAGTCGAAGGACCCCTACCGGATAGCAATGATCCTTGTCCGAGGGATTTCTTGGGGTTGATTGGTGCGGAATCACACGCTGGCCGCCGATTCAGCTATAGGGGTCCTTCGACTGCTGCTTCGCGAAGCGAAGCAGCTACTCCGCTCAGGATGACACGGTAGTTAGTCCGCCCAGGGCTGCGGCTTGCGGTCCCAGCGGTGCGCTTTCAACTTGCGGAGCAGCGCCTGGTCCAGCGGCCCGGCGTCGCTGGCCGCAATGTTCTGCCGGACGTGCTCCGGCTTCCTCATTCCAACAATGATCGTGCTCACTGCCGGATAAGAAAGAATGTAGCGCAGCGCCATCTGCGGCAGCGTCATTCCTGACGGCAGCACGGTTTTCAGCTTTTCTACCCTCTCAATAGTCGGGGGCAGGTTCTTCGGACCAAAATACATCGCGCGCCAGTCGCCTTTGGGAAATTTTGTTTCCAGCGTCATCTTTCCGCCCAGGCTGCCCTCATCCAGCGGCACGCGCGCGATTACTCCGATGTTCAACTCCTGACAAACGGGAAAGAGTTTGTCTTCGGGCGACTGGTCGAAGATGTTGTGGATCACCTGCACCACGTCCACCAGGCCGGTGCGCAAAGCCTTGAGGCCGTTCTCCGGTTCCCAGCGATTGAGGCTGAGGCCGAAGTGTCGAATGATGCCGTCGCGCCTCAGTTTCTCGACCGTCTGGCGAAATTCCGGCACGTCGGTCCAGCTATCGTCCCAGACGTGAAACTGCAGCACATCGATCGCGTCCACGCGGAGCTTCTTCCGGATCAGATCGGCGTGTTTGAAAACATGTGTCGCGGGAAAAACGTCCTGATACTTGTAGGAGGGCAGGGCCGGCCACTTTCCGTTAAGTGGCGGGATTTTTGACGCAGCGTACAGACGCTTCTCCGCATTGCGGGTAAGAATTTCGCCCAGCAGGCCGTCACTCTTGCCGTCGCCGTAAGCCCAGGCCGTGTCGAAAAAGTTGCACCCCATATCTGTGGCCAACTGCAAAGCCGCGAGTGACTCCTTGTCGTCGGAGCCAGTCCAGCCGCTCATCCCCCAAAGGCCGTGTGCCATTTCGCTGACTTCAAAACCGGTGCGGCCGAGTTTGCGATATTTCATGTTTCTCCCTGCGCGACGTGAAACTACTTTGGATTGTATCCGTTACAGGTACCGAAATAAATCCGCGAAGGCTCCGCTCATTCGCTATAATCTAACTAACTGGTTAATTAAGTAGAGGCCCGGACATGAAAGCTGCCTTATCCAAACCGCGCATGGGTTCACGGGGACGCCCCGAGGAAAGCCGCGCTGCCATCCTGGAAGCGGCGGTGCAGGAATTCTCCCGCGAAGGCGTAGCCGGAGCGCGGACTGACGCCATCGCCCGTGCCGCCGGCGTGAACAAGGCACTCCTGTACTACTACTTTAAGGACAAGGACACCCTCTACGGTGCGGTGCTCGATCAGGCGTTCGGAGGATTGACCAGTACACTGCTCGAGATTCTGGATCTCGATCTACCTCCTCGCAAGAAGATTCTGGCCTACGCTGGAGGACACTTCGATTACATCGCCAGTCACGCGCGTTATCCCCGCATCGTGCAGGGCGAGATGATGCGCGCCAGCCGGGGTGGGTCAGCCCAATTTCAGCGCATTGTGAAGCAATACTTCCGCCCCCTGGCCGGCAAACTTGCTCAGGCAATCAAAGAGGGCCAAGTCAAAGGCGAGTTTCGGCCAGGCAATCCGGAACAATATTTGCTTTCGATCATCGCCGTCGTTGTCTTTTATTTCATTAACGCACCAGTAATGCGGATGGTGAGCGGCGCCGATCCCTTGTCTCCGGAGCTTATCGCCGCCCGGCGGGCTGCGGTGCTGGACTTCATTTCGGCCGCTCTGTTCCGCGAGAGGACGACTCCTGAAGGAGAACGAGATTGAACGCGCGCAACAGATTTCTGATTATTCTCGGGATCATCGTGATCGCGGCCACGGTGTACTACCTGGTTTCGACGCCGCGCTCCAGCGATCTGGTGCTGATCGGCACCGTGGATTCCAACCAGATCATCATCAGCCCGCAGATTCCCGGACGCATTGCCAAGTTGCTGGTGGACGAAGGCACGCAAGTCAAGCAGGGGGACCTTATCGCGATACTTGATCCCTCGGAGCTGGAAGCCGAAGCCCGGGCCGCTGCGGCCATGATCGACAGCCTGCGCTCCCAGGTTTCCGCCAGCCAGGCCACCAGCGCGGCGACTCACGGTTCGACTTCGAGCAACGTGGTGAATGCCCAGGCCCGGCTGCAAGCGGCCCGCGCCCAGTTGCTGCAGGCGGAAGCCATGCTGCAGCGCACCGACAGTGACAGCCGCCGCATGATCGAACTCGCCAAACAGGGAGTCGCCTCGGAGCAGGACCGGGTGCAGGCGGAAAGCAGTCTGAAAGCGCAGCAGGCAACCGTGCAATCTCTGAAAGATCAGGTGAGCGCGGCTGACGCCGATTTGAACACTGCTCTCGCCAATATTCATCAGGCCCACGCCGCTGCCAGCACGGTGCAATCGACGCGCGGGCAACTGGCCAACGCCGAGGCCCAACTGAAGGAAGCTGAAGTCCGCCTGGGCTACACCAAGATTTACGCCCCTTTGAACGGCACTGTTTCGGTGCGCGCCGCTCGCGAAGGCGAAGTGCTCACTGCCGGCCAGCCCATTGTCACTCTTGTGGATTTAAGCGACACATGGGTGCGCGCCGCGATTCCCGAAACCGAGTCCGACAACATCGGCCTTGGGGACACGCTCCGCATTCGCCTGCCGGGCGGCACTGTCACTTCCGGCAAAGTGTTCTTTAAGGCGCCGGAGGCGGATTTCGCTACCCAGCGCGACGTGAGCCGGCGAAAGCGCGATATCCGGACCATCGTCCTCAAAGTTCGCCTGGACAACCCCAAGGGAGCGTACGTTCCCGGAATGACGGCGGAGGTGTTGGTGTCCCCGGACCAGTTGAAAACATCGGCTTCGAGCGGCGCGCCCACGGGGAAATGACTCAGATTTCAGATTTCAGATTAACGGCGAAATATGGTGGCTGATCTCAAACCGAATGGCGGAGCCGGCGCACGGCAGCCCGCAGCCGATGGACGGGCCAAGCCCATCAATCCGGGCAATGCCATCGAAGTGGACCATATCGTCAAGAAGTATGGCGACTTTACTGCCGTCGATGATGTTTCCTTCAATGTAAAAGAAGAAGAAATCTTCGGGCTGCTGGGCCCCAACGGCGCGGGTAAGTCCACCCTGATCCGCATGATGACCACGCTCATTCCCATTACTGCGGGATCGGCCCGCATTGCGGGGCACGATGTGAGCAAGGAACCCGACAGCGTTCGCCGCACCATCGGCGTAATTCCCCAGGCCCTGACCAGCGACCTCGATCTGACCATCGAGGAAAACATGAACATCTACGCCAAGCTGTACGACGTCCCGGCCAAAAAGCGCAAGGCCACGATCGATGAATTGCTGGAACTCGTGGACCTGACCAAGTGGCGCTCGGCGCAAACCAAGACGCTCTCCGGCGGCATGCGGCGGCGGCTTGAGATTGCGCGCGGCCTGGTGCACAGTCCCCGAATATTTTTTCTTGATGAACCTACCACCGGACTCGATCCGGTGTCCCGCGTGGCGGTGTGGGAGATGCTTACCAATATCAAGTCACACCGCCAGCTCACGATTCTTATTACTACGCATTACATGGACGAAGCTGACCGGCTGTGCGATCGAATCGCCATAGTGGACCACGGCAAACTGGTGGCGCTCGACACTCCACCCGCACTGAAGGCCAGCGTGCCGGGGTCGAATGTGATCGAAGCGCAATTCGAGAACGCGCCTGCCGATTGGGAGCAGCGTCTGCATGCACTCAACGGCGTCACCTCGGTGCAGCATGAGGGAGCGGGCATGTACCGCATCCTCACCGGCGACGGATCGCGGACCACCACCGAACTGGTGGAAGCGGCGGTGCACGCCGGAGTGCTGGTGAAATCGCTATTGGTGCAGAACACCAGCCTGGACGATGTATTCGTCCACTACACCGGACGGCAGTTGCGCGATGAACTGGTGAAAGCCCACAGCTTCGTCATGCCGCCCAGACCAGGAATGCAGCCATGAACCGGATGCTGGCGATTGTCGAACGCGAAATGCGGAAATTCTTCCGCTCTCCCGCGCTGATGATGGTATCGATGATTTTCCCCCTGGTGCAGCTCATCGTGCTGGGCAACGCCTTCGGCGGCAAGATACGCGACGCCCGCCTGGGACTGGTCGATCAGGACGGCGGCACTCAGGCGCTGAAGATCCGCGAGGCTTTTGATTCGGTCCGCGCCAACATGCGTACCTTCCTGCCCATCTATTACACGGACCAGAAGAAGGCCATGGAGGATGTGCGCAACGGAAAAATCGAAGGCGCCGTCATTATTCCTCCGCAATACTCCCGCCGGGTTTACGAACAGGACCGGCCGCAGATCGCGCTGGTGGTGGATAACAGCGACAATTTCATGAGCGCGGCGCTCGAGGAATCGCTCAGCCAGATTACCAATGCGCTGAACAACCCCGGGGTGGAACCGCGGCTTCTCCAGAAAACCGTGCTGCAGATTGTGGAACTTTATCCCTATATCGAGTACATGAAGTTTCTTTTGCCGGGCTCGATCACGCTGGCCATATTCATGTCGGTCATGATCGGCGGCGGCATGCTCTACATCGACGACAAGGCTCGCGGCGTTCATGAAGGCTACCTGGTGACTCCCATCACCAAGGCCGAACTTGTCCTGGGACTCAACGCCTCCAGCGTCGTGAAAGCGGTCATGGTCGGAGTCGTCATCACCGTGGTGGGCTCTCTGTTGGCCGGGGTGGGGACGCTGTTCAGTTTCTCGACCGCGCTGGGCTTGATTCTGATGATTGTATTGACCGCGGCGGCCTTGAATACGATGATGTTTCTCCTGGTCGTTCGCGTCGAGGATCCGCTGGTGCCGCGCGCAATCTTTGGCATCCTGAATACGCTGCTGTTTTTCCCCAGCGGCGCGGTCTATCCCATCCAGGCATTTCCCTGGTGGCTGCGCGCCATCGCCAAAGTTGACCCGTTCACCTTCGCTGTCCACGGTTTCAAGACCCTGCTGCTGAAAGAGGCCGGCCTGGCGGCCATTGTGCCCGACATTATTTATCTCTCACTCTTCGCGCTGGTCGCCCTAAGCATCGCCACGCCACTGTTCAAGCGCACGCTGTGAATGTGTGGCGCGGGCGCCCCCGCCCGCGGCTTTTGGTTGGATTCCACTGTTACGGGATTCTCTGCGTTTGCGATCGCCAGCTTAGAATCCTGATCGAATTCAAATCCAGGCCAAAAGCGGCGGGCGAGGGCGCCCGCCCCACACTCCGACTTGGGAACTTTTACCTGCCTGCCGCAATCTATTATGCTTAGAGAGCCATGACCCTGCTGGATGCCAAAGTGTACGATCCCGCCCCGGCACGCCGCCGCAAAATCAGGATCCTTGTCGCTGTAGTCATCATCCTCGTCCTGGCGGCCGTGGTGTGGATGAATCGTTACTGGTCGGAAAAACGGGTGGTGGATAAATTTTTTAACGCCCTGCAGGCCAAAGACTACGAAACCGCCTACGGCATTTACTTTGCCGATCCCCAATGGAAACAGCATCCCGACAAATATCCCAGATATCCCTTGAACCAGTTCATTCAGGATTGGGGTGCGGGCGGACAGTGGGGAATCATCAAGAGCTACAAAGTGAATGGCGCCAGCACCTGCGGCAGCGGCGCCAGCGGGGTGGTGGTGGATGTCATCGTCAACGACCGAGCCGAACATGCCCAATTATGGGTGGAAAAATCGGACAAGACCTTGAGCCCGCCGCCTTGCGAATTGCTCTTCCGGTAGTGTGAATCCACGGCTGCGATTGGTAGCCGCGAGCGAGTCGCCCGCGTCCACATGCTTGCCCGGCGATCTCAGAAGACCGGTCTCCTGCAAACCTTTTCGCATAGCAGGCATCTGAAGCCCCTGGGGAGTGCGCCTGCCGTGTCCAACTCTGATCTGACCTCTATTCTCTTCATACTCCTGGCCCTGGTCGGGTTAGCGCAGTTGCTGGGCTATCTTTTCGTCAGACTCCGGCAACCGAAAGTAGTGGGCGAGATCCTCGCGGGCGTGGTCCTGGGCCCCGCACTGATTGGGCGATTGCCCTGGGCCTCGGGCTTGATGGACGCTATCCGGCAACAGGCAAACATTCTCAACTTCGTGTACTGGCTCGGCCTGCTCCTGCTGATGTTCCTTTCCGGCGCCGAGGCCCGCCAGTTGTTTACCCGCGAAGAACGTCGCGAAGTGAGCTGGCTGGCCATCGTGGGCACGGGAATACCTTTTGTCCTGGGGCTGGCGCTTGGTCCCTGGCTCGTCGGCCCCGCGCTTGCCGGGCCCAACGGCAACCGCATTTCGCTGATCATCATTCTCGCGGTCGGAGTGGCGGTGACTTCGGTCCCTGTGGTTTCCAAGATTTTCGCCGACTTGAAAATCCTTCATACCCGGTTCGCGCGCCTGGTGCTCGGCGTGGCCGTGCTGGAAGACATCGTCCTGTGGCTAGCGCTGGCTGTGGCCACGGCGCTGGCTGGGCAACAGGCGCTCAACCCGCGGCAATTGTCGTTCCACCTGATCGCGACCGTCGTATTCTTCGGACTCGGCCTCACCATAGTTCCGCGGGCCATCAAGCGAATCAACAAGTCACGGTTCAACGTCATTGCGAAACACTCGCCCGTAGCTTATGCACTGGCGGTTCTCATGGGATATTGCGTGGTGGCCGGGGCGCTGGGCGTCAGCCTGGTGTTTGCCGCTTTCCTTGCCGGCTTCGCCGTTGTCCACACCAAACGCCGGCTTTTTGCGGAAGCGCTTGACGCCCTCGGAAAGGTCTCGCTTGCCTTCTTCGTTCCACTGTACTTCGCGATTGTGGGCTTGAAGCTCGATCTGGTTCGCGGCTTTTCGTTGGGGATGGTATTGGTCTTCATCGCCGGAAGTTGCATCGTGAAGATTCTTTCGGTTTCACTGGCGGGACGCTGCGCCGGATTTCGCGGCCTTGATCTGATCAATCTCGCGATCACCACAAACGCGCGCGGAGGACCCGGCATCGTGCTGGCCAGCGTGGCCTTTGATGCCGGCATCATCAGCCCAAAGTTTTATACAACGCTGATTCTGGCGGCAGTACTTACCTCACAGATGGCTGGCGCCTGGCTTGACTACGTGCTCCGCCGTGGCTGGCCTCTACTGACGCCAACCGGCGCGGCTGAATCGGCTTTGGTGCCAGCCCCGGAGACTCCCTCACCGGCTTGACCGGCTAGACCGCCCTGGCGCTGAGTTGTTCCAGAGTTTTCTGCAGCGAGGCTTCATCGCCAGCGTTGAGGCTCGTCCTGGAGCGGTCAATCTGACGCATCAGGCCACACAACACCTTGCCCGGTCCGACTTCCACAAAGATCTGGATTCCCCTTGCGATAAGCAGGCGGACTGATTGTTCCCACTTCACCGCGCCGGTCACCTGGCGGATCAGCGCATCGCGGGCCCGGTCTCCGTCTTCGATGACGGCTGCGTCCACGTTACCAACAATCGGAACCGCGGGCTGCTTGAATGGGAGAGACTGCAGGTCCGCCGCCAGCCTGTCCTGGGCCGGCTTCATCAGCGAACAATGGAAGGGCGCGCTGACCGGCAACATGATCGCGCGTTTGGCACCGCGCTCGCTGGCGAGCCTGGTGGCGCGCTCGACTGCGGGAGCATGCCCGGAGATCACGATCTGCTCCGCTGAATTGATGTTCGCGGGCTCGCATACTTCGCCCTGCGCGGCCTCTGCGCACACTGCGGTAACTCTCTCCAGATCCATTCCTAAGATTGCTGCCATCGCGCCCACACCCATCGGAACCGCTTCCTGCATATATTTCCCGCGCTTGCACACCGTGCGTACGGCATCTGGAAAACTCATCGTGCCGGCGGCAACGTTGGCGGAGTATTCGCCCAGGCTGTGTCCGGCGACAAAGCTGGGGTTCACACCTTTCTCTTGCAGAACTCGCCAGGCCGCGACGGACACGGTCAGAATTGCGGGCTGCGTGATTTCTGTCAACCGCAGTTTTTCCTCCGGACCTTCAAAGCATAGTTGTGACAGGTTGTAGCCGAGGGCTTCATCGGCCTCGGCAAAAGTCTGCCGCGCAACGGGATATTTCTCGGCGAGCTCTTTGCCCATCCCGACAGACTGAGATCCCTGCCCGGGGAAGAGAAAAGCCATAGGGTGCGATGTGGTCATAGTGTTTTGCTTTACGTAGGGGCAGGTGTCCCACCTGCCCAGCCGAGCGAAGCTCGGCTGACCTAGTCGATCTTACGACCATGTCAAGCCGCCAAACCCCAGGCGAGCTGCGCTCGCCCGCCCAGACGAGGACGTCCGGGCCTACGTGTTTACCGGCACCGGAGGTCTTAGTCCGGCCACTTCTTTTGCAATCTTGTCGTTGATATTGCGCTCGGCGAATTCGGCGGCCACGCGCAGTGCATTCTTGATCGCATTTGTATTCGACGATCCGTGAGTGATGAAGCACACGCCGCGCACGCCCAGCAGGGGCGCGCCGCCGTATTCCGTATGGTCGAGCCGCTTTTTGAAATCGGCGAAAGCGCTGCGCGACAGCAGATATCCCACCTGCCGCGTGATGGTGGCCTTCAAAGTTTCTTTCAGAGTGGCGCGCACCAGGTTGGCCACGCCTTCCGAAGTTTTCAAGGCCACGTTGCCCACGAAGCCGTCGGCGACAATCACATCCACCTTGCCGCTGTAAATGTCGCGGCCTTCCACGTTACCGATGAAATTGAGCGGCAGCCGCTTCAACAGCTGAAAAGACTCGCGAGTCAGCTCGTTGCCCTTGCTTTCTTCCTCGCCGATGGAAAGCAACCCCACCCGCGGACGCCGGGTGCCGAACATGCTGCGAAAGTAGATTTCGCCCATGACCGCGAATTGTTCGAGGTTCTCAGGCTTGCAATCGACGTTGGCTCCGACGTCAAGCAGGATCGCGACCGTGCTCACGGCGGTAGGAAAAACCGCGGCCAACGCTGGCCGATCCACTCCCGGAATCCCGCCCAGCACCATTTTAGCCGTGGCCATCGCCGCTCCGGTGTTGCCCGCGGTCACGAAGCCCACGGCCCGCCCTTCGCGCACCAGCCTCACGCCTACATGAATGGAGGAATCGCGCTTGGAGCGAACCGCCTGCACGGCTTTGTCATCCATGGTGATGACTTCGCTGGCATGCACGACTTCAATGGGAAGTCCGGCGGCAGCGGGGTGATCCACGAGCTCGGCCCGCAGTTCTTCTTCGTTGCCGACAAGAAGGACATGAACGCCGTGGTGCCGGGCCGCCTGAATCGCACCTTCGATCTCAGGTTTCGGCGCCCGGTCCGAGCCCATCGCGTCCAAGGCTATGACGCTTGGCATGGAGAGTTCAGGCTAGCTGGCTTCTTTGACGTCCAGAACTTCGCGGCCTTTGTAGTAGCCGCACTTGGGGCAGGCGCGGTGCGGCATCTTGCGCTCGTGGCAGTTGGGGCACTCGGAGAGCGAGTGGCTCTTCAGTGCATCATGAGCGCGACGGGTACTGGTGCGCTTCTGGGAGTGTCGCCGTTTCGGATTTGCCATTCGATTCCTCGGTTACTTTCTTCAATCTCAGTCAGTGGTCCAGCTTGCCGCGAATATCTTTCAGCGCCGACCAGCGCGGATCTTCCAGCGGTTCGGCGCAGGCGCACTGCTCCGCGTTCAAGTTCTTGCCGCAGTGCGGACAGAGCCCTTTGCAGTCGTCGCGACAGATTGCCTTGAGGGGAAGCGCCAGCAGGAGCTGCTCCTGCAACACATCTTCCAGTTGCAATCCCTCCCCTTGATAATAACTGACCTCAGCCTCGGCGGTGGTCACGGAGAGCTCTTCCCGCCCCGAATCAACCCCCTGCGGGCGATACAACAGGTCGAACTTGTGGGCCACGTCCTGCGAAACTGGTTCCAGGCACCGGGCACAGGTCATTTCCACCCGGGTCTTCAGGCTCCCGTCAAGACGTATATCCTTTACTACCTTATGCTTACCGTGCTGCTCCTCGACCAGCTGGGCGCGTCCGATGGTGTGCAGCGCCTCTACCTGTCGCAGGTCTTCACCCAGGTCAAGCACACCAGGGCGAATTTCCTCTTCGAAATCAATGGGATGCAACTCAAGTTCGTGGATTTCGATGAACATCAGGCACCCTCCGCGCTGCTGAATCGTACCGCGAAGACCCGCGGAAGCACGCTCTGAAGAGCAAGTTCTCCAGGAAGTAAGCTAAAGAATAAAGGCCATGGGAAACAGTGTCAAGGAAGGGCGCCTGCCGTGTGGGGTCGGGCGACCTCGCCCGCCGCCGTTGATGTGGATCTTCAAGCTTTTGCGCCACCACCGCACGAGCGGGACGCTCGCACCTACATTCGAAGCGCCGGCGGGTATCATGATCGCTGCCCATGACTGAAAGCTTTGCACGGGAAAATCGCTTCGCGGGCCTGGTGCTGCTGCTGGCCTTTTTTCTTCGCCTCTGGAAAGCCTCCGGGACATTTCTCAATCTCGACGAGGCCATGCACTTTCTGGCCGCAAACAAATCTTCGCTGGCGGAGGCCTACCAGACGAGTCTTACGCTGGCTCATCCTCCCCTGTTGATTTTGTTCCTGCACGTTTGGCGAAAGTTGGGAACGTCGGAGTTGTTCCTTCGCTTGCCGTCGGTGATCGCGGGCACAATCTTCTGCTGGATATTTTTCCGCTGGCTCACCCGGCTTCTGGGGCCCGCCGTGGGCTGGATCGGCTTCATCCTGGTTTGCTTGCTTCCGGTGTTCATCGAATTGTCGGCCGAAGTCCGGCAGTACCCGCTGTTGTTGTGCTTCATGATGGCCGCGGCCTGCATGCTTGAGCTTGCGCTGAGCGAAAATTCCGCCGGGAAGATGGTGGGGTTCTTCATCTTTCTCTATCTCGCCATGCTCACCCATTTCTCGTCGATCCTGTTCGCGGGTTCGGTCGGGGCGTATTCGTTGTGGCGGCTGGTGACCGATCGCCCGTCGCGGCGGGTTGTGGCCATCTGGATCGCCGGACAGGCGGGCGCGCTCGGGCTTCTTGGCTTTCTTTGGTTCGTCCAGATTTCTAAATTGAAGACAGGCGCGGCGGCGCAGCATATGCAAGTGTTGCTGGCCAACTCCTACTTTCATTGGGGCAAAGATCATCTGGTCGGTTTCATCTTCGCCAGAACCTTCGGAGTTCTGCAATACACTTTTGGACAACTCGCGGTCGGAGACATCGCGGGCGTTCTCTTTATTGCAGGCGTTCTTCTTCTGTTGATCGGGAAAGAGGGTCCAGACCGCAAGTCCCCATCCCCGGCGCAGCTGGGTGTGTTTCTGCTGCTGCCCTTCGTGATCAACGCCGCAGCCGCGATTGTTGACCTGTATCCCTACGGCGGGACCCGGCACTCGGCCTTCCTGATACCCTTTGCAGTCGCAGGCGTCAGCCTGACGATTGCGATGCTGACCCGGCGGCGATTGCCTCTTGCTCTGAGTGTTGCCGTTCTGACCGTTGCGGTTTGTCAGGTTTTCGGCGTGCCGCATCGCCCCTACATGCGCCGTGAAGACCAGCGCCGCAGTAACATGACGCAGGCCATGGATGCGATCCGGCAGAGAGTTTCTCCCGGCGATGTGATCTTCGTCGATTTCCAGACCAGCTTTCTACTCAGGTTCTACCTCTGCCCCGAAATCAGCTTCACCGGCCTGCCTCCAGCCGCCTTCAGGAACTTTTCCTGCGGCGGCCATCGCGTAATCTCCCTGGGGCCGGAAACCAATGTCTTGACGGCGAACCTGTTTCCGCGCCGCTGGGATGAAATGGTGCGCGCGTACACCTTGAAACCCGGCCAAACCGTCTGGATTTTTCAAGCGGGATGGGACATTGGTCTGGCGCGTGAGTTGCAGGAGAGCTTGCCGGAATTCCACGATTTAAAAGCAGAATCATTCGGCCGCAATATTTCGTTGTTCAAGCTGTCCGTGGGGCAATCGACGACAACTGGGCCATGATGCTCTGCCTGCATTCATTCGAAGTTTTAGCAGCCCACTTTTCTGGAGGTGCCTTAGTGCGACCACTTTCTCGACGGGATTTCATGCAAGGCATGAGCGGCCTTCTGGCCCTGCCGCTGTTGCGAAGCCAGGAGCCGGAAACCGTTTTGTATAACGGAACTTTCACGACACTGGATCAGGCGCAGCCGCAAGCCCAGGCTGTG
>DATGYF010000326.1:0-11672 GCA_035298145.1 Terriglobales bacterium
CTTTCTGTGGCAGGGCGTCAAGGACCCGCTCGGCGGAATCAACTCGCTATGGCCGCTGTTTGGCATCGCCAACCAACTACTGGCCACCGTCGCGCTGTGCGTGGCCACCACCATCATCATCAAGATGGGCAAAGCACGCTATGCCGCGGTGACGCTGGGTCCGCTGGTATGGCTGGTTGCCGTGACTTTTACCGCTTCATGGCACAAGGTTTTTGATCCCAATCCGCGCATCGGATTTCTCTCGCACGCGGCGCAGTTGGCGAGCGTCTCCGCCGCGAACTCACGTCTGATCTTTAACGATCGTCTCGACGCGGTAGTGACCTGCACTCTGATCGTAATGGTCGCACTGATCCTGATCGAGTCCGCGGTGGAATGGCTGCGCGTTCTTTCCGGCCGCAAACAGGCCAGGGTAAAAGAAGCGCCCTTCGTGGTCACACGCTTTGCCGAGGAGCAGGGATGAGAGGATTGACCCACGTGGGGACAGCCGCCGCCGGCTGTCCAGCCGAGCGCAGTTCGACCGGTTTATTCCTGCGATGTGCCAAACGCCTGAGGTCTTTCTCTACCATTGTTGCCGCCACGCTGCGCGAGATTTTCGACGAATCCGCGTATGCGCGCTTTCTGAACCAGAAGCATCTGGTATCTTCCCGCGATGCCTACGCCGCCTTCCGCCGGGAGCATGAAGTCACAAAAGCACGCCGCCCGAGGTGCTGCTAGAAGTTGAATGGAGGACGGGCGTGCCCCAAAGGTCGTGGGCTCTGTGTGGGGACGGGTCTCTGACCCGTCCGGGCCGAGCAAGGCTCGGCTGGGTTTTGTTCTTTGAGATCCGTGGTGCAAACGACCAAAGCGTTGCCGAGCTGCGCTCGGCCGGACGGGTCAGAGACCCGTCCCCACACGGACTTCGCTCCCCTGACCGTCGTTTGCTCAAGACGGGCGAGGACGCCCGTCCTCCATCAAGATTGGCAACAGTGAACCTCTGAAACTGGGATAAACTTTCTCTCATGCGCGTCCTGGGCGTCGATTGCGGCACCGAGTACACCGGCTTCGGCGTGGTCGAACTCGGTCCCAATGACAGCCTGGTCTGCCTGACTTGCGGCGCCATCAAACTTTCGCCGCGTGACCCCATGGCGCGGCGGCTGGCGATTATTTTTGACCGCCTCGGCGTCATCATCGACGAACACCGGCCCGACAACGTCGCCATCGAAGACGTGTTCTACGCGGTCAACGTAAAATCCGCGCTCAAGCTGGGACAGGTGCGCGGAGTGGCCATGCTGGCCGCATCTTCCGCCGGGCTGGATGTGGCCGAGTATTCGCCTCTCTCCATCAAGTCCGCCGTCGTGGGCTACGGCCGGGCGGAGAAGCCGCAGGTCCAGCACATGGTGACGCGCCTGCTCAATCTCGACCAGGTCCCTGAACCCGCCGACGCCGCTGATGCCCTCGCCATTGCCATCTGCCATCTGCACACCTCGGCCACCCTGCTGCGCCAACGCGCCGTGAGCGAATGAATAACCGGCCACTTTTTTGGCATAATCTTTCTGCCATGACTCGCAGCAAAAATGTGGACGCGAGCGTCCCGCTCGTGCAGAGGCCGGCACGAGCGGGACGCTCGCGCCCACATCAGACCCTCCTCCTGCTGCTCTTGATCGTTGGCCTAACCCTCCCCGCCCGCGCGCAGGAGACGGCGGTCGTCACTTTCACTCTCGATTTCCCCGGCTCCGAGCCTTCGCATTATGCGATTTCCGTCTCCTCCGACGGCCACGCCACGTACGATTCCGATGGCAAACTCAGCCCCGATTCCGAAGGCGATCCCTTTCACCTGGACTTTTCCATGTCCGCTCCAACTCGCCAACGGGTCTTCGAACTGGCCGAACGCGCGCACTACTTCGAGGGAGAAATAGATTCCAGGAAGAAGAATCTGGCGTCCACCGGACGTAAGACCCTGACCTACAAAGACTCCAGGCGGAGTGCGTCAGCCACCTACAACTACTCTCCCGTGGCCGCAGTGCAGCAGATAACCCAGCTCTTCCAGAGCCTCTCCCTCACGCTGGAGTTCGGGCGGAGACTCCAGTATTTCCATCGCTACCAGAAGCTGGCGCTCGATGAGGAGTTGAAGCGCATGGAAGAAGCGGCCAACGGCCATGGTCTGGAAGAGGTGTCGGCGGTGGTGCCCATGCTGCAGGCCATCGCGAGCGACATCACCGTGATCAACCCCGTCCGGGCCAGGGCACTGCGAATGATTGAGCAGGCCAACACCGTAAAGCGATGATTCCCGAGAGTAATTGCCAAATACTCCAAGGGTCATCCCGAGCGCGGCTGAAGCCGCGCGAAGAGCGCGGTGAGAGCAGGTCGAGGGACCCCCACCTGACCGCAAACGTATGCGTTCTGATAGGGGTCCTTCGACTCCGCCAGACGTTTCGCACGCGAAACGCCTGACTCCGCTCAGGAAGGCAGGGGTATCCGAGGCCAACTTCCTCCCCGGATGTCGATTTGTTGACAACCAACGGCCCTAAAAGATGTTCTAATAAGATAACGGGTAGTCTTGGGAGGTGGCATATGTGCACGCGCCGAATAGCCGTTCTATCCACTTTAGCGGTTTTGTCGTGCTGGCTCGCAGTCCCATCTTTTGCCGACTCCCAGGCGCGCATCGTGCGCCTGAGCCAGGTGGATGGCGACGTTCAGATCGACCGCAACACCGGCCAGGGTTACGAAAAGGCTTTCATCAATTTGCCCATCACCCAGGGCACCAGGTTACGCACCGGGCAGGACGCCCGGGCGGAGATCGAGTTTGAAGACGGCAGCACGCTGCGCATTACTCCCGGCACATCCGTGGAATTCCCCGAACTGGCGCGGCGCGACTCCGGCGCCCGGGCCTCGATCCTGGAACTTCAGCAGGGGACGGCTTACCTGAATTTCAAAGGCGACAAACAGGAGGAGTTCACTCTTGCTTTTGGAGAGGACAGGCTGGCGCTCACCAAGCCGGCCCACCTCCGCATCGAATTGAAGGACGCTAACGCCACCGTGGCCGTCTTCAAAGGCGATGTCGAAGTCGCCAGTGCGTCGGGCAGAGTGAAGGTCGAGAAGAAGCATAGTGCGACCTTCGCCCTGGCGGGAACCGGGAACTATACCCTGGCGAATAATCTGGAGCCCGATCCCTACGACGAGTGGGACAAGCAGCTGGACAAGTATCATCAGCAATACAGCGTGTCGAATAGCTTTTCGCCTTATGGCTACGGCGCCAGTGATCTGAGCTACTATGGCAGCTTTTACAACATCCCCGGCTACGGAATGATGTGGCAGCCCTATCTGGTCGGGGCGGGTTGGGATCCCTTTATGAACGGCGCCTGGATGTGGTATCCGGGGTCTGGGTATGCCTGGGTCTCCGCCTATCCCTGGGGATGGACGCCCTATCGTTACGGTTCCTGGACTTACCTCAACTCCTACGGTTGGTTCTGGCAGCCGGGCAGCAGCTGGGCGGGATGGAACACGGGCCCCCGAATCGTGAACGCTCCCCAAACCTTCAGCGCTCCCAGGCCGCCCGCCACGCCGGGACGGACCTTGCTGGTCAACCGCATTGCGCCGGCGGGCCCAGTGCGTCAGATCCAGAACCGGGCGGAAGTTCGCGGCGGCTCCGCTGGACTCGGAGTGGCCCGCGGCAGTGTGCGCAATCTGGGAAAAGTTTCTCAACAGATGGAGCGAGCCAGCTTACCGCGCGGTACCGCCATGCATGCCCCTCCGGCGGCATCCGCAGTGCGCATGCCGCCCGCAGGCAGAGCCGTGTCGTCCTCGCCTCGAGGCAATACTCCAATGCACAGCGGTGCTCCGGCGCACAGCTCGGCCCCGATGTCCAGTCCCCGCATGAGCGGTGGCGGAGGGGCGTCGGCTCCCAGCCCGCGCGGCAGTCCCCGCTAGCGAAGCGCGGTAGTTTCAAAATCTGCAGAACTTGATAGGCTGCAACTTTGCTTGCCCATTACCGTTGAGGAGGTGGGGAAATGTTTAGTACAAGGAATTGGGTCCTGCTTGGCCTCGTGGTCGCTGCCTTTGTTGTTTTCAGCCCGCGAAGCTCGGCCCAGACTATTTCGTGTTCTTCGGATGACGGGCGCCGGCACTATTGTCCAGCGGACACGCGCGGCGGAGTACGCCTGCTGAAGCAGCGCAGCGACTCGCCCTGCAACCAGGGCTACAGCTGGGGATTTGACCGCGGAGGCGTCTGGGTGGACCGCGGCTGCCGCGCCGATTTTGCCGTCGATTACTACCAGTACCGAGGGCCTGCCCCGGGCAGTACCGGCACTATCTCCTGCTCCTCTGACGACGGCCGCCGTCATTACTGCGACGCTGGCTCAGGAGGACGAATTCGCCTGGTGCAGCAGCGTAGCGAGTCTCCCTGCCGGGAAGGCTATAGTTGGGGCTCTGACGGCAGGGGCGTCTGGGTGGACCACGGTTGCCGGGCCGATTTCGCAGTCGAAGGCGGCCGGGGCGGCTGGGGTCGCGACTACGATCGCGATCGGGACCGCGACCGCGACTACGACCGCGATCGGAACGGTTATCAGGGAGGTCAAGACCAGGTAGTCTCGTGCGCTTCCGACGATATGCACCGTCACTACTGCTCCGCAGACACTCGAGGCGGAGTGCGATTGTTGAAGCAACGCAGCGACTCTTCCTGCCGCCAGGGCTACAGTTGGGGCTACGATCGACGCGGTATATGGGTGGATCACGGCTGCCGCGCCGATTTCCAGGTCATCCGCTAGCCTGAAACCCGTGGGTGCCCCACCCTCTTTCGCGTTCTTCGCGAAAAGGGTGGGAATTTTTCAATCCCGCAGAACTGTCGCCTCGCGCGAAATCGGAGCCTGAGCGTCAAGATGGAATTCTAATTCCGTTCTAATCTGCTCGCGCCGAAAGCTCATCACTCACTATCCCCTCAATTACCACAGTCACTTGAGGACTCAACCACCAGCACGTAGGCTATGGATACCCCAGAACACTTGGAGTCTTTATGGCTACCCCGGGCCAGGCGCCCCTTGCCAACGCCGCTTCTGCTACCGTTCCACCCACGCCAGCGCTGCTTCTGGCCATGCTTCAAGTTTCGAGCCACGTCAGCGATCTGATCTTTTCTCCGGGAAGCCATCCCCACGTTGAAGTCAGTGGTCAGTTGGTCCCGGTAAGAATCCCCGGCCTGCCGGTACTCGGCCCGACAGACACAGAACGCATCGCGCAAGAGTTGATTGGCGACAACAAGCAGGCCAGGGCCGCCCTGCAGAGCCTGGGCTCGTGCGATATTTCCTACAGCCTGCCGGGGACGGCGCGTTTCCGCGTCAATGTCTTCGTGCAACGGGGCAGCCACGCCATCGTGATGCGGGTGATTCCCAAGAGCATTCCCACTTTTGACGAACTAAAACTGCCAAAGGAACTGGCCCACATTGCCGACATAAAAAACGGCATCGTACTGGTGACCGGCCCCACGGGCTCGGGAAAGTCCTCCACCCTGGCGGCGATTCTCGACCGCATCAACGAAACCAAGGCGTACCACATCCTGACTATTGAAGATCCGGTGGAATTCATGCACCGCCACAAGCGTTCCATCGTGCACCAGAGAGAGCTGCACAGTGACACGCCCAGCTTTGCGCTGGCCTTGCGAGCGGCCCTGCGGCAGGCGCCCAAGGTGATTTTGGTGGGTGAAATGCGCGACAAAGAAACCATCGAAATCGCACTGGAAGCGGCGGAGACCGGTCACCTCGTCCTCTCCACCCTGCACACCACCGATGCCTCGAAGACCGTCGAACGGATCATCGGCGTATTTCCGCTGACCGAACAGCACACCATTCGAAATCGTTTCGCCAAGAGCTTCCGCTACATCGTTTCGCAGCGGCTCCTCCCGCGAAAAGGCGGAACAGGACGCGTGGCCGCAATCGAAATCCTCAAATCAACCCTTCGCACCCGCGAGTATCTGGACAAGGGCGAGGTGGAAGGCAAGAGCCTGCTTGATGCCATGCGCGACGGAGACACGGAAGGTATGCAGCACTTCGATGGCGAGATCGAAAAACTGATTCGCGCCGATTTAATCGACTACGACACCGCCATGGCCTATTCCACCAACCCGGGCAATCTGCGTCTGCAACTCGGCGACCTGGGATTAGACCTGCCCCCGCTCCCGGTGGAAAAAGCCGCGCCGGCAGCCAAGCCCAAGCAGGACACGGAACTCGAAATCGAGTAATCTTAGCGCCCTTTGCGGGATTTTCTTTGCGTCCTTTGCGGTTAAAGGGTTTCGGGTTATCTCGAGGGGACCAGAAAACTACTGCACCAGGATACCGGCATATCCCACCACCCGCTCACGATCGCCCGAAACATCCCCTGAAGTGGCATACCTTACCAGGTCCGTGCTGACGGCGCCCAGCCGCCGCGCCGCCGTAAGCATCGCGACGGTCGGTCCAAAGCCGCACATGCTGATGTCCTCATGCATCACTACATCGAATAGCCCGCGCGCGTCCATGACCAGGATGCGTTCAATGGCCTTCTGATCTTTCACCCGCGTGATAGTGTCATTCTCGTAGTGGTTCATGTCACTGGAGGCGATCAGCAGCACGCGTTCTCCCAGCGCCCGCACCGCGTCCGCTATGGCCTCGCCCAGCCCCTGAAGCAATTCAAATTGGCTGGTCCCCAGGGCGATCGGCACGAAACTGCACTGGGGATTTCTCACCTGCAGAAAAGGCAGCTGCACCTCAGCACCGTGTTCGGCCCGATGTGCCTCAGAATCTTCACCGAGCGGCGTAAATCGTCGTTTCAATTCAGCTGCCAGCTCGGCATCAATGGATACCCGTCCCAGCGGCGTGTCCCACGCGCCCACACTCATAATGGAAAGAGGATGCCCCATGCCGGTATGGTTGGGGCACATCAGAATCGAGCGCTGCGGCACATCCAGCCGAGCGTACACAGCGCCCGCCACATGTCCCGAGTACATGTAGCCGGCGTGCGGCACCACGCACCCCAGGGCTGGGACGGTTTTCTGGGGCGGCGATAAATAAAACTCAACCTCAGCCCGCAGATCGTCGCGATCGCGCGGATAAAACCGTCCAGCCACGGCGGGATGTCGGACCGGCGAGGCCATGCACTCTCACCTTTCAGCCTGTGTCATCCTGGAGCACCTGCTTCGCATCCGCGAAGCAAGCGCGCAGTCAAAGGATCCCTATTCCCACTCCACCGCGTGCGTCTCGAAATTCTTGGACATTCTATGGGCGCGAAACTTAACGAAGGAGCGCTACCCAAACTCCGTTACGGCCATAGGGGTCCTTCGACTCCGCTTTTCATTCGCAAGCGAATGAAAGACTCCGCTCAGGACGACAGCCCGCCCAGCGCGCGAAACAGCGCCGCGGTCTTTTCCAGGCTCAGCGCTTCGGCGCGCACTGCCGACTTCACTCCCGCCTCTTCGAAAGCGGCCCGCAAGACCTTCGGCGCATATTGCGCTTTGAGATTATTGGCAAGCGTCTTCCTCTTCTGTCCGAAAGCCAGTTTAAGAAAAGCAATGAACTCCGCTTCCGGCACCTCCAGACTCTTCAGCTTCGACACCATCCGTAGCCGCACCACGCTGGATTCGACTTTGGGCGGCGGTGAAAATGCGCCCGGAGGAAGCGTGAACAATTTCTCCACCTCGGAGTAAAGCTGGGCAGTAGCCGAAAGCAGACCGTAGTCGCTCCGCCCCGGCGCGGCCGCCAGGCGGTCCGCCACCTCGCGTTGCACCATCAGCACGATGATCTCGAAATATTGGCGGTACTCAAACAGCCGCAACAGGATGTCCGAAGTAATGAAGTAGGGAAGATTGCCCACCACCCGCACTGCTTCAGGCTGATGATTCAGACCGGGACGGGTGCTTCCCGGCCTGGGTCCGAACAGGGTGTGGAAGTCGATGGCCAGCACGTCGCCTTCGATAATCTCCACGTTGGGCTCCTGGGAGAAATTCATGCGCAGCTGCGCCGCCAGCACGCGATCGATTTCAATTGCGATCAGCCGCCGCGCCCGCTTCGCCAGGGCAGAAGTGAGAGCGCCGCGCCCCGGGCCGATTTCGAGCACTGTGCCCTCGGAAATATCGCCCAAGGCTTCCACAATGCGCATGGTGGCCGAGGAATCAACCAGAAAGTGCTGGCCCAGTCTGGGCCGGCGGGGATGCTTTTCCAAGGCCGCGATTTTTGTCACCCTTGACCCACTTTCCTGCCGGCTTTCCGGCGCTTAGACTGGCGAGTTCGTTCTGCCGGTTGCCCAGTCAGCAGAGTATGCTGTGAGCAGCCCCTATGATAGCGTGTGCCGGCGGCGACCGGCACCGGCACTTACAAGGAGTCGCCTATGCACATCGTTCTTGCCGCGTCGGAGTGTGTGCCGTTCTCCAAAACGGGCGGACTAGCCGACGTCATGGGTGCTCTGCCCCGGGCCCTGGCTGCGGCCGGACATCAGGTAAGCGTCTATCTTCCCCGCTACCGCCAGACCCTGCTCCAGGACCCGCGCACCGTGGTCAAAAGCATCACCGTACCTTTCGACGACCGCTACCGCTTCTGCTCGGTGGTCAGCGGCGGCGAGCGCGCCGGAGTCAGCTTCTATTTCGTCGAGTATCCCCCTTTTTTTGATCGCGACGCGCTTTACGGGACTTCTGCCGGCGACTATCCCGACAACGCTGAGCGCTTTGCCCTATTCTCCCGCGCCGTGCTGGAGGCTGTGAAAATTCTTGGCGTGCCCCAGATCTTTCACTGCCACGACTGGCAGGCCGCGCTCATTCCCGTACTGCTGCGCACACAATACGCCGAAGACCCAGCCTTTCGCGACGTGGCCAGCGTCTTCACGATTCACAACATGGGATATCAGGGCCTCTTTCCGCCCGACACTCTGCCTTTGCTCACCCTGCCCTGGGACCTGTTCACCATTTCCAGAATGGAGTTTTTCGGTAACGTAAATTTTTTGAAAGGCGCGCTGGTATTTTCCGACTTCATTACTACCGTGAGCAAAAAATACAGTCAGGAAATCCAGACCATGGAATTTGGTTTTGGCCTGGAGGGAGTGCTGCGCTCCCGGTCTTCAACCGTGACCGGCATTCTGAACGGCGTGGATTACGATGAGTGGAGTCCCGGCACCGACAAATTCGTGGTGGCTCGATACTCGCCCGAGGACCTGTCCGGCAAGGCCAAGTGCAAGCTGGACCTGCTCGCCACCTTTGGCATGACCGATTCCGATTTGCGCCTGCCGGTGCTCGGCATCGTGTCCCGGTTTGCGGCCCAGAAGGGGTTTGACCTCATCGCCCAGATCATGGAACGCCTGGCGCGCGAGGAAATGATCATCGTCGCCCTGGGCAGTGGCGACAAGACCTACGAAGACATGTTCCTCCGCCTGAGCAGACAATTCCCTCAGAAAATTGCGGTCAAGGTGGCCTACGACAATGCCGTTGCCCACAAGATCGAGGCCGGAAGCGATATGTTCCTCATGCCCTCCAAGTACGAGCCGTGTGGCCTCAACCAGATTTACAGCCTGAAGTACGGCACTGTTCCAATTGTCCGTGCTACCGGCGGCCTCGACGACACCATCGAGCACTGGGACCCGCGCACCGGGAAGGGCAACGGTTTCAAGTTCACCGATTACAGCGGCGAAGCTTTGCTGCTTACCATTAAAGAAGCCCTGCGCGCCTTCCGCGATCAGAATTCCTGGCAGCAACTCATGCGCAATGGCATGAGCAAAGATTTCTCCTGGGATGCTTCTGCGAAGGAATACATTCGGGCTTATGAACGCGCCCGGCAGGTCCGCGGAGTTTCAAGCGACCCCCGGGCCATCAGCGGAAATCCCAGCCTGGCCCTGGTCTGAGAAGCTGTGGGTCGGACACTCCTGTCCGACGTTGCTGGGGTTGGTGTTGATGTTGATTTTCCGATGTTTTAATCCAGGAAGGCTGAAGTCAGAGAGTCAAAGTCAAAGAGTCAAAATCAAAAGCGTCGGACAAGAGTGTCCGACCCACACAGTTCCCATGAGCGCTTTCACCAGGACGATCTTTCACGTCGATATGGACGCCTTCTTCGTCTCTGTGGAAGAGCTGTTCAATCCCGAACTGAAAGGCAAGGCAGTCGTCGTGGGAGGGCAACGCGACGAGCGCGGCGTAGTTTCAGCCGCTTCGTACGAAGCCCGCAAGTTTGGCGTTCACTCGGCCATGCCGCTGCGCACCGCGGCCAAGCTTTGTCCCCAGGCTATCTTCGTGAACGGCCATCCCGACCGCTATCGCGAGTGTTCCGAAAAAGTGCACCGGGTGCTGACCTCGTTCTCGCCCCAGGTCGAAATGGCCTCGATCGATGAAGCCTACCTCGACATGACCGGAACCGAGCGGCTGCACGGTCCGCCGCTGCGCGCCGCTCACCTGCTCCATCAGAAGATGAAAGCCGAGACCCGGCTCAACTGCTCCATCGGGATCGGCATCTCGCGCCTCATCGCGAAAGTTTCGTCGGCCCGCGCCAAGCCCAACGGCGTGCTTTGGATTGTGCCCGGGCAGGAAGCGAACTTCCTGGCTCCGCTGGACGTGCGCGAAATTCCCGGTGTCGGCAAAGTCACCGAACAGAACCTGCACGGACTGGGTATTCGCAAGGTCGGAGACCTCACTCGTTTCGACGAGGCCTTCCTCGAAGAGCGCTTCGGAAAATGGGGACTGGCCCTGGCAGGGAAGGCCCGCGGCGAGGACGCCGGCGGCTGGTTCGACAGCGAAGTCGGCGCTGATACTGATCCCAAGTCGATCAGCCATGAACACACCTACAACGAAGATACCGCTAGCATCGAACAGCTGGAATCCACGTTGATGCGTCTCTCGGAGATGGTGGGCCGCCGCCTGCGCGAAGGAGGGCTGCACGCCCGCACCCTCCAGCTGAAACTGCGGTACAAGGATTTCACCACCATTACGCGCGCACGTACCTTGCCCGTGCCCACCCAGCTTGATACCGAAATCTTCGAGCAAATCCGCTTGCTGTTCCGTAAGAACTGGCGCGCCGGCGCCCAGGTGCGATTGCTGGGCGTGCAGGCATCGTCCTTCGAAGCCCAGGCCGAACAAGCTGACTTGCTGGAAGACGGACGCCGCCGGCGCTGGCAACAGGCTCTGTCAGCCGCCGATCGCCTGCGCGACAAGTTCGGCGAATCCAGCGTGTCGCTGGCCAGCGGCCTGCGCGGCGGGTTCCGCGAACGCACCCACGAAAGCCCGGTAGGATTGCCAGGAAAAAGAAAGCCGCAAGAATAAATGTAGGCGCGAGCGTCCACGCTCGTGCGCTGGTGCCGCAACCCCGTCATCAGTGGGCATGCGGCAGCACGAGCATAGGTGCTCGTGCATATGTGCCACCCTCCCTAATCAGTGCCCGGTTGTGGACGCACGAGCGGGGACGCTCGCGCCTACATCAAAAATACGAAGGCCGGGATCCGGAATTTCTTCCGGCCCAGCCTGCGCTTGCTTCAACGTCCTGAACTAGTTGGTGGGTGCCGCGTTTGCGGTGGTGGGCGTTCCCGGGCCGCTCCCGTAGCGCGTAAGCCGCGGGAAAAATGGGGTCACTTCAAACGGCATCTTGTCCCGGGCCGAGGTAATTGCCACCGGCGCAGTCTTGATCAGCTCAACCTGGTCATTCCAGGGATTGAGCTTTACGCGTCCGCCCAGCGGCAACGCAGGAATCTGGTCGAGTTTGTTGGGC
>DATGYF010000327.1:0-1549 GCA_035298145.1 Terriglobales bacterium
GTTTGAGCAGCGCCCTCACCCTGCTCTTGGTCGCGGGAGTCAGCCGGTTATACGCGATATACGCCACCGCCATGTGTCCGACTGCTCCCCAACCGAACAGTTGCGTGTTGAAGGCCAGGAGATAGACCAGACTTAACGCTATTCCGCGGTTAATCCTCTTCATCAATCACCTCGTCGCCACGGGAACACCTCGCGTCGCAGAGAAGTGCCACGCGCGGCACTCATGGCGCACAGAACTCCGGTGGGAATTTTCGAGGGAAGAACAGGATGGTGCCATACGTCCTGTCGCGGGGCAAGCGAATTAACTGAGCCTTTTTTGTGAACTCTGCCGCTTTTCTTGGCGACCTTTGCGGTACGAGGTTGGACTTCTCTTGGCCCTCCTAAAGCCCGGAACCGCAAAGGGCGCAGCAGGGGCGAGTTCGAAGGCGGCTTGGCATAGAATGCGCGTCGTTCCGGCGGCCTCTCCAGCCCAGTCGTAAGCCCAGACCAGTGATCGCCACAGATGCGCAAATCTTTGCACAATCGTGACGCGGCCGGTCCCTTCTGCCGGTAGAAACCTCCATTTCATCAGCCACCTACAGAGACCGCCTTTTGGCATTAAAACTGCCACTACACAGGTCAGGCACGCAGCACTCAGCGGTGTTTAGTACCCGCTGGATCTACCGCCAGGATTGTCTGGAGAACAGCTTTTCGGGGGAGAGGTTGTTCAACGAGCGCCCAGGACTTAACCGAGTCCGGGGCGCTTTGTTTTTGCGCGCAATCTAGGCGCGAGCGTCCCGCTCGTGCTGATCTGCGGCGCTTTCGCGCGAGCCGGCCGCTCTTCCTTACTGCCGCTCACGGCCGGCGAGCTGGCGCGGGGCCCGGAGGCAAAATCTCAGGCTCTCCCGAATGCATCTGCTGGCGGGTCACAAAGAAAACCGCGGCCGTCCAGGTAGGAAACAGATCGAACCCAGGAACCAGCTCCGCCGCGAGGGTCGGCAGAAAGGCCCAATGCCATCCCAGCAACTGGATCAGAATTATGGCTGCCACGGCATCGAGGATGGCATCCGCTGGCGACAAGCCCCCGGCGACAAAAAGCGGCAACGCACCGATCTGAATCGCGTCAACCGCGATTGCCACCAACCAAGCCAGGCGAAGCTCCGGAGACTTGATGGTTTTCAGATACTCAAACACCCGCATAAAAACCCTTAACTAGGATACACCTGGCCAGGCCGCCCGGGGCTATGTAGCGCCGGCATCCTGCCGGCTGTCCCGAGGGCGTCTCGCCCTCGGCGGTGCGGGCGGGACGCCCCACGACAGCCGCCGGGACGGCGGCGCTACCCAAGCACTTGATCTCGTTGGGTCCGTTGTTCAGGGACAGTCCACGTAGGCCCGGAAGCCCCCGTCCGGGCGGGTGAGGGCACCCGCCCCTAGGTAATTCTCGCGGGCATCAGTGCTCCGGCTTCGGGGCCGGCCGCGCCGGAGTTCCGTCGGCCTTGACGTAATGCGCATACCAGGCCAGGTAGCGCTCCATCCGGTCCTTGAGATGAGAGGGCGCCTTGAATTCGTG
>DATGYF010000328.1:0-13489 GCA_035298145.1 Terriglobales bacterium
GATAGTACAAAGGCACTAGTTTATTCTTGACAAGTTCTCCGAACCTGTTTTAAGGTTGTCCCGTTTCGCCAATGTACACGTTTACATTAAAACACCTCAGTGCTGCCCACGAAGGCTTAGGAGGGAAGGTCATGAAACTACAGGCCCTTTTCACTTGGATGCTACGAACGTCGCTGGCTGTTGCAGTCGGCGCAATGCTGTTCATCCCGCGACCCCTCTTGGCCCAAGTGGATACCGGCAGCATCCTGGGAACGATCACGGACGCCTCAGGTGCCGTCATCGGCGGAGCCACCGTGACCCTGACCAACGAAGGCACCAGTGCCACCCTGTCAACCACGGCGGAAACCGACGGTTCCTACAAATTCACGCCAGTCAGGATTGGCACGTATTCGCTGACCGCGACCTACGCCGGGTTCCAGACGACGACGCAGCGCAACATCATGGTGAACGTCGGCTCGAACGTGGTGATCAATTTCACCCTGAAGCCAGGCCAGGTGAGTGAGACGGTCGAAGTGACCACCACAACTCCGGTGCTCGAGTCCCAGAGTGCTGCCGTCGGCCAGGTGGTCGATTCGCGCAGCGTCAACAATCTCCCCCTGAACGGCCGTAATTTCACCTTCCTCGCTCAACTCGCTGCCGGCGTGAACTCGCCGCAGGCGGACACCCGAGGCAACGCAGCCTCAGGCGCCTTTGCCGCTAACGGCCTCCGTCCGGCGCAGAACAATTACCTGCTCGATGGTATCGACAACAACTCCGACACAGTTGACTTCCTGAACGGCACGAACTTTGTCGTCCTCCCCCCAGTGGACGCGATTCAGGAATTCAAGGTGCAAACCACAAACTTCAGCGCCGAGTTCGGACGTTCTGGCGCTGCCGTTCTGAATGCCACGATCAAATCCGGTACGAACGCATGGCACGGCGCCGCTTGGGAATTCTTCCGCAACGATAAGTTGGACGCAGCCGATTATTTCGAGCGGAACGTAGCCAGCGACGGCACAACCACAACTCGCAAAGGACAACTGAACTTGAATCAGTTTGGTGTGGCCATCGGCGGGCCGGTGATCAAGAACAAGATTTTCATCTTCGGCGATTACGAAGGCTTGCGCCGCCGCCAGGGATCACCGCATACCGGTGGCGTTCCGACGAACTTGGAGCGCAGCAGCGGATATACCAACTTCACTGAGTTGATTACAGCACAATCGGGAACACAAACGGACCTGTTGGGCAGGACGATGCCCACTGGGACGATTCTGGATCCGGCAACCACGCGTGCTGTTGCGGGAGGATTTGTCCGCGACCCATTCCTGGGCCCCGCTACCACGTGCTCGGCAGCCACCGCTAACTTCACGTTAGCAGCTTGCGACCTGAACATACTGCCGGCCGGGCGATTGGATGCGAATGCCATCAAGCTGTTGAATCTGTATCCCGCCCCGACGAGCGGCGGCATATCGTCCAACTTCACTACTTCGCCGGCGATCAGCGAAAATCGCAACGCTTTTGACACCCGGATGGATCTCAACCTCAGCGACAAGAACCAGATTTTCTACCGCTTCAGCTACGTGGATGACCCGCAATTTATCCCTGGCATCTTCGGGGGCGTGGCTGATGGCGGCGGCTTCCAGGAAGGCCCTCAGACCGCACTGGCGCAGCAGAGCGCCCTGGCCTGGACCCATGTGTTTTCCCCGTCGCTGGTCAACGTGGCGCGAGCGGGATTAAATTACCTTCACACCACCCGGGTTTCACCAGCGGCCAATGATCTGAGCGATCTGCCGGGGCAGTTTGGCATTGCCGGCATACCTCAGGAACACGAAAATGGCGGCCTCCCCGCGTTCGGAATCCAGGGTCTGCAAACTCTGGGCAGCAACGCTTTCCTGCCCTCGGACGAAGTCAGCTCTACCTTCCAGGTCACCGACGACTTGACGAAGATCTATGGCAAGCACACCTTTAAGATGGGTTTTGAGTTCCAGCACGTAAAGTTCTCGACCCTGCAACCACCGTGGTCGCGCGGGCAGTTCAATTTCGACGGTGTGTACACGAACATCCCGGGTGCGAGCCCCTCTTCCCAAAACACGGGCATCGCGCAATTTCTCCTGACTCCGATTGCCTCCACAGTGGGAGGACCCGACTATGTGGGCGGTCCAGGAGCCCAGAACGGAGGCAATGCGGTATTCGTTTCGAATATCTCATTGACCGACAACGGGAAAAACTACTACGGCACATACATCAACGACGACTGGAAGGTCACTCCCAAGCTGACCGTCAATCTGGGCTTGCGCTGGGACTTTTTCGGTCTGGTGTTTGAGCACCACGGCAACCAGGCCAACTTCGTGCCCGGCGGACCTCCCACCGGCGGCCCCATGTACCTGATTCCGAATGGGCCGAATTCCGGAAACTTGTCTTCCGGTTGCCCCACTTGCTTTACGGACCTTCTGGCCAAAGACGGCATCGCCCTGACGATCGGCAATAAGTACGGTAAAGGACTGGGAAATTCACAGAAAACTAATTTTGCTCCCCGCGTAGGTTTTGCCTATCAAGTTACGCCGAAGCTCGTAGCCCGGGGCGGATTTGGCATCTTCTACAACGGGTTCGAAAACCGCGGATTCTCGCCGAACCTGGGTGAAAATTATCCTTTCCAGTTCAACTTCCAGTTCAAATCAGCGGACGACAATCACCCCATCACTTACAACGGTTGCACCAGTCCCGACGCCACTCCCATCGGAAGCGCGACTCTCGAGACGGGATTCTCTTGCACTCCGCTGGATCCTCTGCTGGTCAACGCCAGCGGCTTGGCCTTGCGCGGAATTCAGTTCGACTACATCACTCCCTACTCCATGGGTGGCAACTTTACCCTGCAATATCAGCTGACCAATTCGATGTCGATTCAAGCTGGATATGTGACTTCGCTGGGACGTCATTTGGAAGTGTTCCCAGGCTCGAACAACGTTACCCAGTTGATCGCGTCCGGTCAGCCCCAGGTGATTCCGTTCCCGGACTTCGGTCAGGGATCAAGTTACGCGACCACGGACGGGAACAGTTACTACCACGGACTGCAAACCAAGCTCGAGAAGCAGTTTGCCAGCGGATTGAATTTCCTGTTCACCTATACCTATTCGAAGGTCCGGTCCGACGCCCTCGACTTGCTCAACGGCGGCAGCGGACAGGGCTACCGTGCTCCCAGTGTCCCGGGCTTTGGGATTCATGGAGATTACGGCCTGGCTCCCTTCGATATTCGTAACGTAGTCCACTTCAGCGGGGGTTATGAACTTCCCTTCGGCAAGGGCAAGCGTTACATGACCGATCCTGGTTTGACGGACAAACTGGTCGGAGGATGGAGCGTCAACTGGAGCGCCACCCTGCAGGGTGGCCAGCCCATGACCCTTTCTTGCCCCTCTAGTTCAACCGCAGGCACGGGTTGCTACGCAAACGTGACCGGGCAAGATCCGAAACGAGGACTGTACATTGACTCGCACAATCAACTGAACTTCTTCGGCAACCCGGGAGCTTTCTCTTCACCCTGCACGTTTGGCGATCCTGGGTGTACGGGCTTCCAGGCCCTGGGGGGGGCGCCCTCCCAGGTTGCCGGACCGCCCTTCAAGAGACTTGATATATCTCTCTTCAAGGACTTCCAGCTCTCGGAGCGCTTCAAGTTGCAGTTCCGTTCCGAGTTCTTCAACATTCTCAATCACCCGAACTTCAACGCCCCCGGATTCGGCGGCAACGGCGTTGTGGCCATCGGCGGCTCCAACAACTTCAGCAGTTCGTCCTTCGGAGAAATTGGATCGACTCGCGACGCTCCCTACGATCCGAGACAGATCCAGTTCGCTTTGAAGCTGTACTTCTAGGCTACGAACTTACCTCCCCCGGCCAGGTGCTTACGAGCGCCTGCCGGGGGATCTCTTTCAAAACCCAGCCCTCCCGCCTGCCCAGCGCGGTGGTAACATACGAAGACGTGGCCATGAGACGCCTGTCGATTTGGTCTGCTGTTCTGGCTATTCTGGTATGCGTGCCCATGGCGGCAGCAGGAAGTCAGTCCAGCCAACATCTCGACCGCAAATTCCAGTCCGCTGTAGCTCAATACGAATCTGGCCGCTTCGCTGAGGCTGCGGTAGAACTGGAAAGCCTGCTGCGCGAGGTTCCCTCCAGCTTCGATGTCCACGAACTCCTGGGCCTGGTCTATTCCGCGCAATCGCAGGACGCGAAAGCCAGCCCGCATCTGCAGAAGGCAGTGCGCCTGAAGCCGGATTCCGCATCCGCCCGGACCAACCTGGCCGCCAACCTGATGCGACTGGGAAAGACGGAACTGGCAGGAGTGGAATTCCGCAAGGCGGTTGAGCTCGATCCGAAAAATTTCGACACCAACCACAATCTGGGCGAGTTTTATGTCCATTCGGGAAAAGTAGCCGAAGCCGCTCGCTTTCTCGGTCAGGCCCAGAAAATTGATCCGTCTTCCTATGACAACGGATATGACTTATCGCTGGCCTACGTCCTGACCGGACGGCTCGCGGATGCCCGGGAATTGGTGCAGGATCTGTTGAAAAGAAAGAACACCGCGGAGCTGCACAACCTGCTTGGCGAGATTGAAGAGAAAGACGGAAAATTCGTCGAGGCGGCCAATGAATACGAAACCGCCGCCCACATGGACCCGAGCGAGAGCAACCTTTTCGACTGGGGAAGCGAACTTCTGATTCACCGCACCCTCGGCCCCGCCATTGAAGTTTTCCAGCACGCCACTGAGCGTTATCCCAAGTCGCCCCGGCTGGTCATCGGCCTGGGCATGGCTCTGTACTCGCGCGGCAATTACGACGACGCGGTGAAGGCCCTGCTGCACGGGGCCGACCTCGACCCTTCCGACCCCAGCTGCTACCTCTTTCTGTCCAAAGCCTATGACAGCTCGCCCGGGCAGGCCGACGAGGTCATCCAGCGCTTCCGCCGCTTCGCCGAACTGCAGCCGAAAAATGCCCGCGCGTCCTACTACTACGCGATGAGCTTATGGAAGGGAAAGCGGGCGCAGGATACTGGGATGGATTTGCAGCAGATTGAAGGCTTGCTGAAGAAGTCAATCGCACTCGATGACAAGCTGGCCGAGGCCCACCTGCAACTGGGGAATCTTTATTCTGACCAGACCCGGTATGCCGAGGCCATTCCGGAATACGTCCGAGCGCGTGAGTTGAATCCGGACCTGGCGGACGTGCACTACCGGCTGGGCCAGGCCTACGTGCACACCAAACAGAATGAACTTGCGCAGGCAGAGTTGCAGGTGTATCAACGGCTCCGGGCCGAGCACCTGGCGGAGGTCGATAAGCAAAGAGCGGACATCCGGCAGTTCGTCTATTCAGCGAAAGGTGGGCAGACAGCGAAGTGATCGGGTTAATGTAGGCGCGAGCGTCCTCGCTCGTGCTGGCATGCGCGAGCGGGACGCTCGCGCCCACATATAGGTTGTCAGATCCGGACTTGCAATGGCATACAGCTCTTCAACGCGAACTGAGAGACTCTGGGCCGCTACGGCGGCTTCGAGCCCTCGAGAGCTGGCCCGGCAGCTGGCCCGCAGTCGCCGCGAATTCCTGCGGACTGCCGCCGGGCTGGCGCTGGGAAGCGCTCTGCTGGGTCCGAGCGCGATGGCCAAAGCGGCGACCACTCGCAAGAAGAGAAAAGTAGTGGTGATCACCTTTGGCGGCGGGGCGCGCGACCAGGAGACCTTCGCACCCGAGGGCCAGGAGAACATCCCGCACCTGATGCGCGAACTCATCCCGCAGTCGGCCTTCTTCACTCAGGTGGTCAACCGGGGAATCCTCGGCCATTATGTTGCCACCGCCAGCCTGGTCACTGGGGTGTACGAGACCTTTAACAACTTTGCCGCCGTTCCCCCCGCCAACCCGACCGTCTTCGAATACTTCCGCAAAGACTTGAAGCGTCCCCGCTCGGATGCGTGGGTAGTGGCTCCCAGCAACGGATTCAACCGGATTGGTGAAAGCAGCCATCCTTCCTATGGCGTGGGGACGGGAGCGACAGTAATTCTGCCCAAGCACCTGTTGACCGCGGCCCTGGCGGGCGGCAGCGGCGACTACGAGCACCTGCTTCGGGACAACTATGAAACGCCGTTCTACGCCCCCGAGCTGGGTGGCCGCGAGTTCGAATTGCAGCAACTTGAAATGCTACTGAAGCTATCAGTAGATGACTTCAAGGCCCATGCCCGAACGTTGTCGAGCCCGGACGAGCTCTCGGTGTATATCGCACGCCAGTTGATGCGCCAGGTGGCGCCCAGCCTGCTGTGGATCACCATGCACGACATCGATATTGCGCACGCCGGAGCTTACTCGCTTTACATCGACGGCATCCGGCGCACCGACCGCCTGTGCGCCGAGATTTGGCAGGCCATCCAGACCGAGCCGGAATATGCCGGCAACACCACGCTGTTTATCCTGCCCGATTTCGGACGGGATTCGGACGAGGATTCCGGGGGCAACGGGTTTCAACACCATCGCACCGGCGACGCGCTTTCCCGCACCACCTGGATGATGGGGCTGGGCGCCGGCGTACGCCCGGGTGTAGTTTACGACCGCGCCACGGAGTCCACCGATCTGGTGCCGACTCTCGGGTCCATGCTGGATTTCTCAGCCTCTTTGGCGCAGGGCAGGCCGATACCAGAATTGTTGTAGCGCTTATGCTTCCAAGCGATCTCAAGCCGGAGCAGTTCAAGAACTATCCGCCAGAGGCCAGAAAGCTGGCGACGGATTACGTTGCAGCGCTGCAGCGGCTGCCGTTGACCTTCGTGGCCAGCCTGCTGCGCGAGGTCATTGATTACGATTTCAAGTTTCCTCCCGAGCGCAAGGCGATCGAAAAGGAACTGGCGAACCTGAGCTCTCTCTCCCCGGAACAGACAAAAGAATGGTTTCAGGGATTCGCCCAGATAAGTTCGTCGGGGAAGCTTGAAAAACTTGATTGGATAAACTCGCCCGCCCAGTTTGTCGAGCAGCTCTCGGCGCATTTGTGGAGCACCCATCAACTGGATGCCTTTCGCAAGGCGGCGATAGATTATGCCAACCGTCTGCAAGCCGCTGTGCCGCCCGAGCCGCCTGCAGCGCCGCGTCTCGGTATTGCGGTCATCGGCCAGGGCGCGGCTGCGCACGACGAACCTCTGTTTCGCAAACTGCGCGCCCATGGCGGATACTTCAGCCAGGTCAATCCCGAGCATGGCGTGGAGACGCTGCTGAACGCAGTGGCCGCCCGAGCCAAAGCGCAACCTGCCCCCTACGCTCACTGGTACATCGATGGCGGCCAGGAGATGGCCCACGATCCTGCGCTGACCTGCGTTTCCTACAAAGCGCTGGAGCCGGTGCGCGCGATCCTGCTGCGCAAGATGCACGGAGAGATCCAAAAGCCCGGCATGGGACCCGAGACCCTGCGCACGCTGCTGGCGCAGATGCGTCCCGTGGACCTGGGGATGGCGCCCTCAGGAGATGCAGTGCTGGACCGCTTTCAGGTCAAGCTTCTGACCGAAGGTTCGGGGACCCAGATTTTCAGCACCACTTTCGCGCAGTGGGCGGCCCGCGAAACCCTGCGCCGCGCCCAGCCTCTCACCCTGCTGGTGCGCTTTGCCCCACGGCAGCGGCAGCAGCCGATGAACGAGTTGCTGTCTGGGATAAGATCCGATGCTGAACTTGATCCCGCAGGTTCGCTGGTGGATGCCGACATGGGCTCGTACTACACCTATCTGAATCAGCAGCGCCTGACCGGGGCAGAGAGATCTTCTTTCCTGGTGTGGTTCGAAGGCCACAATGAAGCCGTAGCGATCGGCCCGGCATTGCCGCGCGGCACCGCATCGTCCACTCCCACCAACCTCAATCAACTGCTTACCTGGATAAGCTAGTATTGCTGAGAGCTTCTGGCTTCTGGCTTCTCGCTTCTAGCTCAGGGCTCTTCAGCCGGGATTGGCCAGAAGCTAGGAGCTAGAAGCCAGAAGCGCTCTTGTTTATTTCGACAGTACCGCTACCCCATAGACGGGAAGCCTGACCGATTGCTTTGATCCGCCGTCGAGCACGTCCGTCATCGCTGATGGCAATGCCACGGTCTGCTCCGCCTTCGACAGGTTGACCAGAATGTACACGGCTCCGTGGTCGCCGTAGCGGGGATAAACTTCGACCCCGTCCGGGACCGTACCCAGTGCGGGTTTCACGCCGCTCACTTCCGCCATCCATTTGGCCGCCACGTTCATGGCCGAGCCATCGAGCCAGGCGCCGATGTAAGTAATCCGGCCTTTTCCGACCTTGCGCGTGATGGCCGCGGGCTTGCCATCCAGCCAGCCGTTGCTCTTGCCGTAGGTCTCGAGCACCTCGGTGTCTTTATCATTCGCACTCAAAAGCTCAGCCCATAGCTTGCTTTGTCCGGAGCCGAATTTCCCCTCGATCGCCACCGGATCGGTCAGCGCGTAGTACTGCTCAACCCGTCCACCGAGCAGGTCGGCCAGCGGTCCGGGCTGGCGCTGCGGCTGCAGCCCGTTGTCTTCGTCTTTCATGCCAGAGCGTTGACCCAGCACCAGGTGTCCGCCCCCACGCACATAGGCAATAAGATTCTTCGCCGCTGCATCAGAGAGCACGTTCAGTCCGGGCGCCACAACCAGTTTGTATTGGCTGAGCGGGGCAACTGGTTCAACCACGTCGATGGATTGACACACCGCGCGCAACGGCCCGTAATAGCTGACCAGTTCTGCCGCTGGATCGTAGTTCTTATTATGGCGCTGCCAGTCGATGGCCCAGCGGCTGTCGTAAGAATGCAGCATCGCAACTTCGGATTTGACCGACGTTCCCGCCAGTGCGGGGCCCGCTTTGGCGAACTCCCGGCCAATCTGCTGCGCTTCTGCATATAAGGGCACCGGTGTTCCGTCCGCTCCCACTAGCGTGCCGTGATATTCCTCCTGGCCATTCAACGCGCTGCGCCACTGCCAGTAGCTGACCACGTCCGCGCCGTGTCCCACGGCGTGCCAGGCCATTGCCCGGACTTCTCCTTTGTCCAGGGAGTTGTTGACCGGGGCCCAGTTTACCGATCCCGGCTGGGTCTCCATGACCCAGAAATTCTTGCCTTTAAACCCGCGAGTAAGATCGTGGGCAAAGCCATTCTTGGCGGGATCGAGATGTCCCTGCCCCACGTAGTCGTCCCAGGCGGCGAGGTCGAGATCTTTCTCGACCACGTAGTGATCGAAGCCGTCAAACCAGCCCATGGTGTTTGTGGTGATGAACTGTTTGGGATCGGAGTTGGCGCGGATGACCTCCAGTTGGTTCTTCTGATAACTGCGCCAGGTATCGCTGACGAATCGCTTCCAGGCCAGCAGCAATCCTGGATTTCCGTATTGCGTCTGAATCGGAATCTGGCTCCAGTCGAAAATGGTTTCGCTCCAGTAGGAAGTGGTCCAGCGTGCATTCAGGTTATCAAGGGTGCCGTAACGCGCCTTGAGCCATTGCTGGAATTGTGACTTGGTGTCGGGATCGAATGAGATGTCGGAATACTCATTATCAATCTGCCAGCCCAGCACGTAAGGGTTGTGGCCAAAACGTTTGGCGAGCTGTTCGGCGATTTTGCGAGCCAGCTCGCGGTACTTTGAGTTGGCGAAGTTGAACTGCTGCCGGTTGCCATGCTCGGCGCGGTGGCCTTCTTCATCGACGCGCAGGGTCTCCGGATATTTCTGCGTAAGCCAGGCCGGCGGGGCAGCGGTCGGAGTGCCTACTACGGTGTAGATGCCGTGCTTCGCGGCGGCGGCGACGGCGTGGTCCAGCCAGTCCAGATCGTATTGGCCTTCGCTGGGCTCCATGCGGCTCCAGGCAAATTCGCCCACGCGCACCATGCGGATTCCGGCCCGTTGCATCAATGTGAGGTCAGCGTCCCAGCGCGATTCCGGCCATTGTTCCGGATACCACGCGGTCCCCAGCATGATGGGCGGCGGTGGCGGCGCCTGAGCACTGAGGGTGGGCGCTAACAGAAGAAGGGCAGCAACAGTTCCAAAGAGCGCGACTTGTAAACCCTGTGACGATCGAATCGTGCGCATGATGACTCCTGATATTGGCTGAAAGTGAGGCCTTAACCGCTGACGTCCGAGATCCGGCGTCCGACGTCCGAAGTCTGACGTCCGAGGTCCGCCGTCCACTCAGACTTTAGTTCCGCGCCGGCCCAGGAAGAGCATCAGCGCGCCAAACAGCAGCATGACGATTCCCCACTCCAGGTTGATATTGATTCCGAGCGAGCGCTCATAAATAGCTTTGTCGCTCAGCGCTCCGAAGGCGATCAGCAGCACCCCGAAGATCGAGAACAGGAAACCAATCGGCAGCCGGATGTCGAGTCCCATCACTTCTCCTATCGGAAAATAATATTCAACAAACCCGTGGCCGCCAGCACCACCACGGCCAGCACCGCCGGCCGCTGGTACCAACTTAGGCCCTGCTGCGTCGGACGTTCGGTCAGCGAGTACACCAGGCCCTTCAGTTCCTTTTCGTCGTGCGCCCGGGTCAGCAGGCTGACCACAATCGTGATCACGAAGCAGGTGGTCCATGCATAAATAGCGGTCCAGAAATTCTGCGCCATCTCGCTGGGATAAATGTGCAGGGCGGCGATCCATCCGCCTTTCACACCAGGGACGCCTCCCTGCGGCAAGGTCAGCCCGTGGTGCAGGGCGGCCGCCATCGTGCCACCCAGCAACCCCGTGAATGCGCCATGACCGGTCGTGCGCTTCCAGAACATGCCCAGCAGGAAAGTTGCGAACAGCGGGGCATTCACGAAAGCGAACACCAGTTGCAGCATGTCCATGATGTTGTTGAAGCGCGTTGCCATGTAAGCGGTTGCGATGGACAGAGCAATGCCGAAGATGGTGGCCATACGTCCCATCCATAGATAGTGTTCGTCGCTGGCCTTTTTATTTATGTACGACTGGTAGATATCGTACGTCCACACGGTGTTGAACGCAGTCACATTTCCCGCCATGCCGGACATGAAGCTGGCCAGCAGCGCGGTCAGGCCAAGGCCCAGGATTCCCGTAGGGAAGTAGTGCAGAAGCATGTTGGGAGTTGCCAGGTCATAATCCAGTTCGACCGTCCCGTCCTTATCCCGGATGACCTGACCTGACGCATCCATCTTTGCCGGAATCAAGCCTCGTCCTTCGATGGTGGTGGCCGCATGTGTGCCCGCCAGATTCGCCAGATTCTGGGTGGGTAGGGCAATCGCGATCAATCCCGGCAGAATGACCAGGAAAGGAAAAAGCATTTTGGGAAAAGCTGCGATGAGCGGCGTACAGCGCGCGGAATTCATGGAGTTGGCGGCCATGGCACGCTGAATGACCAGAAAATCCGTACACCAGTATCCAAACGACAGCACAAACCCAAGCCCCATGCTCAGGCCGAACCATTCCACTCCCAGGCGGTTGGTGTGGGGATTGCTCATGCCCAGCCAGGAGTGCGTGTAAGAGGGATCCAGATTGGCCTTCAGCCCTTGCCAGCCCCCGATATTCTTCAAGCCCAGCCAGACCAGCGGAAGAAATCCGGCGACGATCAGAAAAAACTGGACCACTTCGTTGTAGATGGCGCTGGTCAGTCCCCCAAGCAGGATGTATCCCAGAACCACCAGCGCCGAAATCACCAGGGAGAAGTGAAAGATCCACGCCTGCGGCAGCCCCAGCCAGGCGAAAGGCGCGTCGAAAATGTGCAGGATCTGAATCAGCTTCGCCATGGCATACATGGAAATGCCGGAAGAAAAAAGAGTCATGATGGCGAAGGAAACCGCGTTGAGGCCGCGGGTCTTCTCATCAAAGCGCAGGCGTAGATATTCGGGCACCGACCGCGCCCGCGAGCCGTAATAGAAAGGCATCATAAACACGCCCACGAAGACCATGGCCGGAATGGCGCCAATCCAGTAAAAATGGCTGGTGGCAATACCGTATTTCGCCCCGGAAGCGCCCATGCCAATCACTTCCTGCGCGCCCAGGTTGGCGGAAAGAAAGGCCAGGCCGGCAACCCATGCGGGGATGGAACGCCCTGCGAGGAAGAAGTCCGTACTGGTTTTGACGTAGCGCTTGAGGACCGCTCCGATTCCAAGCACGAAGACGAAATACACGATCATGATGGTCCAATCGATGGTCCTCAACATGAATTAATTCTCCTTCGTGAATCGTGAGCTGAACTGAAAACTCGTCCTTCCGGCAAACGGTGTAAACGATTGCAGGCCTGCTGCGTCCTTGTCAACGAGTTTTACTTCCAGCGATTCTCAACGCCAGTGTCATCCTGAGCGCAGCTTATCCGTTCGCTTGCGAACGGATCAACGGAGTCGAAGGACCCCTACCTCCGGCAAACGCCATCGTTGCGCGCACTGATATCTTCCGCGCCGTCGTTTGTTGCGCTCATGGGGGTCCCTCGACTGCGCGGCTGCTTCGCAAAGCGAAGCAGCCACTTCGCTCAGAATGACACTTTCTCAGTTAGTGATTTCAAGTGCGCCGCCGCGCTTTCCGGCGTGATGTCCCGTTGCGGCATACCCAGCATTTCAAATCCCACCATAAATTTTCGAATGGTCGCCGAGCGCAGCAGCGGAGGATAGAAGTGCGCGTGAAAGTGCCATTCATGATGCGGATTGCCGTCGGTGGGGGATTGATGAAAACCCATGGAATACGGGAAGGGCACGTCAAACACCTTGTCGTAAGTTGACGTCACCTGCTGCAGCAGCTCAGCCAGCAGGCCGACCTCTTTCTCACTAAACTCCGAAAACGATCCCAGATGGCGGCGGCTGCACACCATGACTTCGAAGGGCCAGACCGCCCAGAAGGGCACCAAAGCAACAAAGCCGTCGTTCTGGCACACCAGGCGGACTTTCTGCTGGTCCTCCAAATGGATGTAATCACACAGTAAACAAGTGTTATGTCTATCGAAGTAGCTGGCCTGGCAGACCAGCTCTTTCCCGGGAATGTCGGGAACGGAGTGCGTAGCCCATATCTGGCAGTGGGGATGAGGATTGCTGGCGCCCATCATGGCGCCTCGATTCTCGAATATCTGCACGTGATTGATATATGGCATCGCGCCCAGTTCCCGGAATTGGGCGGTCCAGGTATGGATCACGCCTTCGATGTCCTTTGGCGACATGGTCGCGAGGGTAAGGTTATGGCGCGGAGAGAAGCAGATTACCCGGCATAGTCCGGGCTCGCCTTCGGCCACCAGCAACCCCCGGTTTTCGATGTCCAGGCGGTCGTCACGTACCGTGGGCTTGAGAGCGGCGAAGTCGTTGTCAAAAACGAAGGTACCGGTGTAGCGCGGGTTGAGTACGCCGCCCACCCGGGCATTGCCCGGGCAAAGGTAGCAGGTGGGGTCGTATTCGGGCTCGGGCCGGGTTGAAACCTTTTCCAGTTGTCCCTGCCAGGGCCGGCCGGCGCGGTGCGGAGATACCAGTAACCAGTCGCCGGTCAGAGGGTTGAATCTGCGATGTGGATCTTCGGTAAGCTTCAATAACGTGCCTCCAACCCTTGAGT
>DATGYF010000329.1:0-4612 GCA_035298145.1 Terriglobales bacterium
ACTGAAGGCGCGTCTGTCTGAACTGGAAAAGCAGGGGCCGCGCCGCACCGGCAGCCTGGAATTCCGGGTCAGTGAGAAGGGCGGAGTCAGCGTGTATGGCCTGGGGCGTTTTCCCGTGACCCTGTATTACGAGCAGTGGACGCGGCTGCTTGAAGCCTCCGATAAACTTCGAGAATTCCTCGAAGAAAACAAATCCAAACTCAAGCTCAAAGGCAACTAAGAACCGGGAACTTAAAGCTAGGAACTGAATCCATAAACCAGTCCCGAAGTTTGGTTCGTGACCGCGTCCATGCCAGCAGACGACATCCTGACGCTCCCGCCGCCCCCAGCCGACGCCCGTCTGCCCTACGGCTCTGACCCCAATCAATTCGGCGAACTGCGTGTGCCCAAAGGCCCCGGCCCCTTTCCGCTAGTGCTGAACATACATGGCGGCTACTGGCGCGCGAAATACGACCTCAAGCACGCCGGACACCTCTGCGCCGCTCTCACCGCCAAAGGGTTGGCGACCTGGAATGTGGAATATCGCCGAGTAGGTAATCCGGGAGGAGGGTGGCCGGGCACCTTCGAAGATGTCCGCAGCGCCTACCGTTTCACTTCACAAATTGCGCAACGCTACCATCTCGATCCCTCGAAGATGTTGGTCATGGGCCACTCCGCGGGCGGCCAACTGGCGCTGTGCCTGGCTGGGCATGAGCCCGCGATCAAGCGCGTGATCTCTCTTGCGGGCGTGGTGGACTTGCAGCAGGCCTGGGAACTTCACCTGAGCGACAACGCAGTGGTGGATTTCCTCGGTGGTGAGCCCAGCCGGGTCCCGGAACGATACCGCGAAGCCGATCCCATGCAACTCAAGATTGCTTCAGCTACGCAATGGCTGATTCACGGCGCGGCCGACGACACCGTGCCCCCGTTTTTCAGCCGGAACTACACTGAGCAAAAGAAAAAGCGCGGCGAGAATGTGCACTATCTCGAAATCTCCAGCGCCGGACACTCGGACCTGATTGATCCCCGCTCCAACGCCTGGCCCAAGGTTGAGGGCACGGTGCTGCACTTACTGGAGTCGTGAAGCAGTCGTCGGTCGTCGGTCGTCAGTCGTCAGCTCAAAACCAGACGCCAGGGCTCGATTCTCAGAAGACGGCGCGGGACGCCCGTCCTCCATCGCAGACGATTAGCTCGGGGTGTGGGCTGACGACTGAAGACTGACGACTGACGACTGCCCTACGCACAATTCCGCAGCACCAGCGCCGAATTCTTCGATCCAAAGGCTATGCAGTTGCATACTGCATGCTCGATCGCGCGCTTCCGTCCAACGTCGGGGACATAGTCGAGGTCGCATTCCGGGTCTCGCGTCTCCAGGTTGATGGTTGGCGGAATCTGCCCGTGTTGCATGGCGACAATCGTGGCCGCCACTCCCGCCGCCCCGCACGCTCCCTGGGGATGCCCGATCTGCGATTTCAAAGCTGACATCGGCACCCGCGCCGCGTGTTCACCCAGCACCAGCTTTAACGCCCGGGTCTCGATGCGATCGTTCAGTTGGGTCGAAGTCCCGTGCAGGTTCACGTAATGCACATTGCTGGCGCCGATCCCCGCTTCTTTCATTGCCAGACCAATTGCCCTCGCCGGTTCCTCGCCGCACTCCTGCAGCCGCACCCGATGGAACGCTTCGCAGGTCGAACCATAGCCGGCAATCTCCGCCAGCATCTTTGCTCCACGCGCACGGGCGTGCTCGTATTCTTCCAGCACAAACATCCACGATCCTTCGGCCACGACGAAACCGTCCCGGTCCACGGAAAACGGCCGCGAGCCTCGCTCCGGCGCGTGGTTCCAGGAGTCGGTAAGAATTTTCATTAGAATGAATCCCTTTACAATACCCAGCGAGATGGGCGCGTCGGCCCCTCCGCTCAACACCAGATCGAGTCTCCCTGACTGAATTTGCCGCACCGAGTATCCAAAGCCGTCGGTTGACGACGTACAACCGGTCGTCACCACGTGACTAGGCCCGCGCAACCCGAAGCGCACGCTCAGTTCGCTCGACAATGTGCCCATTACTCCCGTCGGCACGCAGAACAAACTCATCTGCTTGTATTGCTCGTGGAAGAATAATCTGTACTGCTCTTCGGTGAATTCCTGAGATCCGCCGCCCGACCCTAAAATCACCCCGAAGCGGCGCTTCTTTTCGAGGGGCAGGGAAGAGGCGTCGATGCCAGCCGTGCGCAAGGCCTCGGTCGCAGCTGCCAGGGCCAGGGGCAAAACCCGGGAGACATGTTTTCGCTCCCGCTTCTCCACCCAGGCCAACTCGTCGAAGTCCGGGACCTCGCCGGCGATCTGTACCTGAATTTCCGAGGGATCGAAACGGGTGATCCGCCGAATGCCGCTTCGCCCCTGGAGAATTGCATCCGAAAACGCAGTGTTGCCCACGCCGTTGGGGCTCACTGCTCCCATGCCTGTGATGACCACGCGTCGCTTCACTCATCCCCCCTCGATGGCCGGTCTGGATCGTGTCCAAGAACTATATATTGGATGCGGCATTGCGACCAGCCGTGACGTGGTCGGTTGAGGTCCGACGTCAGAGGTCTCTCCTCAGTACGCCGTGCAGAATTGAAAGTGCATGGGATCGCGAGTTTTGCCGCTCCAGTCTCCTCCCCATTCAAATCCGGCAGCACGAAAGACTTCAACCAGGCGGGCATCCATGTTCCCGGCGGACCCCTGCGCATTGGTTTGCGGATTGAGATCGATCGCGATGCCCCAACTGTGAGCGGAGAGTTTGCTTCCGGTGCGCTGGGGACGAAAAGCGAAACACCCGCCGAAGCTCATAACCTTAGACTCAAGCCCGTTTTTCTGTATGCCGGCGAAGACAGAGGCGTAAATGCCAGTCATCAGGCGGTGGCACGTCATCTGAGTGATGATGCGGGAAGGGTCCCATGCGAGGCGCATGGGGAAGGGTAAACTCGTTTTTGCAAGGAAATCCGACTGCCATCGCGGAGCAAGCTGCCCGCCCGTCCCGATATATTCGTAGATGTTTCCAAACGTGGCGATGATTTCATCGAGTCCATGCGGCGGGGTGAGGTCGTACCCCGACGTAGCATCGGTGCTTTCGAGTTGCGGATTTTTCATGGACGGGTCCTCTGTCAGTTGGGTATTCATCCCAGGTTGTCCATTGGCAATGACGATTGCGCCTGGGCTGGCGCCGGAAGCACCGTTACGCCGGGCTTCTTTTTGGGTATAGGGGTCCTTCGACTGCGCCGCCTCTTCGCTAGCGAAGAGGCGGCTTCGCTCAGGATGACAACGTGCTCAGGGTGACGCTTCGCTCGAGGCGACGCCGTGCGGATACAATTCCGAGCTGACCTGCGAGTCCTCTGGCGGTTCAAGTTTTCGACACTGCGCTCTGCCGTATAATTGCCGTTTCCACCGGGGGAAGATTTTGGCCTACGAAGATCTGCGGGATTGGATCGCGGCGCTGGAGCGCGCCGGCGAACTCAAGACGATCCGCACTGAAGTTGATCCCGTCCTCGAAATCACTGAAATTACCGACCGCGTGAGTAAAAATGTGGGCGCGGGTGTTCCGCCCGTGCAACCTGGCGGGTCCGCTCTGCTTTTTAAAAACATCAAGGGCCATCCCGGAGCGCAGGTCCTGATCAACCAGTTCGGTTCCGCTCGCCGCATGAATCTCGCTCTGGAAGTTGACGCCCTCGACCAGGTGGCCGACCGCATCCGGGCTTTTATGGACGTGAAATCACCGCAGGGGTTTCTGGACAAAGTAAAGATGCTTCCCATGCTGGCGGAAATGGGGAAGTTTTTTCCTAAAACCGTGGCCACGGGCCCGTGCAAGGAAGTCATCAAGCGGGATAATTTCTCGCTGCTCGATTTCCCCATCCTGCAGTGCTGGCCCAAAGACGCGGGCCGGTTTATTACGTTGCCCTGCGTGGTCTCTCGCGACCCCAAAACCGGCAAACGAAATGTCGGCATGTACCGGATGCAGATTTATGACGAGCGCACCACCGGCATGCACTGGCAGCGCCAGAAGGTCGGCGCGGAACACTACCGCGAGGCGTTGCGAACCGCGGCCCAGGGCGATGTAGGCGCGAGCGTCCCCGCTCGTGCCAGCGCCGCGGTGGATGTCATGGCGCGTACTTCCGGGGGCTCAGTGTTGATCGAAGGAGAGCGCCCGCGGGGAAAGATGGAAGTCGCGGTCGCCATCGGCACCGATCCCGCCCTTACTTTTTCCGCCATCGTTCCCGCGCCGCCCGACGTGGAGGAATATCTCATCGCCGGTTTCCTGCGCCAGAAGCCGGTTGAACTGGTGAAGTGTGAGACGGTTGATCTCGAAGTTCCCGCCACGGCGGAGATCATCCTCGAGGGACACGTCCACCTCGACGAACTCCGCACCGAGGGCCCCTTCGGCGACCATACCGGGTATTACTCACTCGAGGATCTCTATCCTGTGTTTCACGTTTCGTGCATCACGCACCGGAAGAATCCGATCTATTCCACCACGATTGTGGGAAAGCCTCCCATGGAAGACGGATGGATGGGCAAGGCAGTCGAGCGCATCTTTCTCCCGCTGATGCGGCTGACCATTCCTGAACTGGTGGACATCAATCTTCCGCTTGAAGGC
>DATGYF010000330.1:0-3974 GCA_035298145.1 Terriglobales bacterium
GCTGAAGGAACTCGACGAGATGGCCACGGATGGCCGCTACGAGTTGCTGCCCAAGAAAGAAGTCATCAAGCTGGAACGCGAGCGCAAGCACCTGCAAGCCAACCTGGCCGGCATCAAGAACATGAACCGGCTGCCGGACGCAATCTTCGTCATTGATTCCAACAAGGAACAGATCGCGGTAAGGGAAGCCCGCAAACTGGGCATTCCCGTAGTCGCGGTGGTGGATACGAACTGCGACCCCAGCGAAGTGGATTACGTGATCCCGGGCAATGACGATGCGCTGCGTGCGATTCGCCTGTTCGCTTCGAAGATTTCCGATTCGGTGGCCGAAGGCGCGCAACTCATGACGGACAAGCAGGCCGCGGATATGGCCGCGGCCGTCTACACCGAGCCCGAGGCGGTTCCGGCGGCAGAGGCTGCCGAGGAACTGGCCGCCGCCGGCGCTCCGGAATCCGGGTCCGAGGACATCAGCATGGAAGACGTCCTAGGCAAGGGCGTGCGCAAGCAGCCTGCAGCCGCGGCCGAAACCGCGGACGAGGACGTGCCGCAGGTCGAGACTCAGACGTATTGAAACCGTCGTCGGTCTTCAGTCGTCGGTCGTCAGCCAAGACCTGATTCCTGAAGTGAAAATCGGACCCGCGCGGTCGTCTGGCGCGGGTCAACGTTTGTAGAGCATGTTTGTAGAGCAGTCTTCAGTCGTCGGTCTTCAGCTTGACCCTCGAACCCACAGTTTGCACTGACGACTGAAGACTGACGACCGAAGACTATTTATGAGCACAACTACCGTGAATATTTCCGCTACCCAAGTGAAAGAGCTCCGGGAAAAGACCGGAGCGCCGATGATGGATTGCAAACAGGCCCTCACCGAAGCCAAGGGCGATCTGGAGCAGGCGGTCGTGCTGCTGCGCAAGAAGGGAATTTCCGTGGCCGGCAAGAAGGCGAGCCGCGTGACCAAGGAAGGCGCCGTCGCCAGCTACATTCACGCCGGAGGCAAGATCGGTGTGCTGGTCGAAGTGAATTGCGAGAGTGACTTCGTGGCCCGCACCGATGACTTCAAGGAACTGGTGCACGACATTGCCATGCACATCGCCGCCAGCGACCCGAAATTCGTGCGCAAGGAAGACGTCACCGCGGAGGCTTACGAGCGCGAAAAGGACATCTATCGCGCCCAGGCCGCTGCTACCGGCAAACCTCCGCAAGTTGTGGAGAAGATCGTGGAAGGCAAGATGAGCAAGTTTTACGAAGAAGTCTGCCTGCTGGAGCAGCCGTTTATCCGCGACCAGACGGTCAGCATCGGCCAGCTTGTTGCCACCAAGATCGGCAAGCTGGGCGAGAACATCGCGGTACGCCGCTTCGCGCGATTCAAAGTGGGCGAGGTGGGCGAGACCATTGCTGTCACCAAGCCGGAACAAAAAAGCGAGTGATTCACGGGGGCGCCTGGAGCGCCCCTTTTTTGTTTTTGCAGGGCGCGGGCGGGACGCCCGCACGACAGCCGGCGCGATGCCGGCGCTACAAAATCACGATGCCGACTCCGGTTTTCAAACGCATGCTGCTCAAACTCTCCGGCGAGGCCCTGGCTGCCAACCAGGGTTTCGGCGTGGATCCCCTGCGTATTCACGAAATCGCCGCTGAACTGGCGGACGTTCACTCTCTCGGCATCCAGATTGCCATCGTGGTTGGCGGGGGGAATTTTTTTCGCGGTGTGGCCCAGCAGGCGCGGGAGATGGACAGAGTTTCCGCCGACCACATGGGCATGCTGGCCACGGTGATCAACGCGCTCGCCCTGCAGGATGCCCTTGAAAAACAGAATATCCACACCCGGGTGCAGTCGGCGATCGAGATGAACCAGGTGGCCGAGCCCTTCATTCGCCGCCGCGCCATCCGCCATATGGAAAAGGGGCGAATCGTGATTTTTGCCGGCGGCACTGGCAACCCTTATTTCTCGACCGACACAGCCGCATCCCTGCGCGCCATGGAGATCAAAGCGGACGTCATCCTCAAAGCCACAAAAGTGGATGGCATTTACGATGCCGACCCCATGCTGGTCAAAGACGCCAAGAAATTCGCCGAAATCAGCTATATGGAAGTGCTGAAGCGGGGACTCAAGGTGATGGATTCAACTGCCATTTCGCTGTGCAAAGACAATAACCTGCCTATCATCATTTTCAATCTCAATCATCGCGGGAATATCCGCAAAGTTGTCATCGGCGAGAAAATCGGATCGCTGGTAAGCGCCTAAGAACCTGGCCACGGATTTTCGCGGATTCACACGGATAAACCGTTGGACGCGTCAGTTTCCAGGCACCACAAGCCGACTTCCCAGCTTTGTTTTTCCAGGTGGATCTGTGTTAATCCGTGAGATCCGTGGCCTGTTTTCGCCGTGGGAAGGTTTATAATTCCACGTTTTGACTTTGAAAGAATACGGAGTTGATCATGGCTGATGCCGGTCCACTTAGAGACATTCGCATTCAACTCAAGACGCGGATGGATAAAGCAGTGGAAGACTTCCGCAAGGCAATGGCAGGGACTCGCACAGGGCGGGCCTCGGTGCACATGCTGGACGCGGTCAGCGTGGACTACTACGGTTCGCAGATGCCGCTGAACCAGATTGCCCAGGTGCACGCGCCCGAGCCGCAACTCATCACCGTGCAGCCCTTTGATCCCAGCTCACTGGCTGCGATCGAGAAGGGCATACGCACCGCCGATCTCGGGTTGAATCCCATGAACGACGGCAAGATCATCCGCGTGCCGGTGCCGCCCCTTACCGAAGAGCGCCGCAAGGATATGGTCAAACATCTGCACAAGATGCTGGAAGAACACCGCACCGCGGTGCGCAATATCCGACGCGACGGCAACGACGCCATCAAAAAGGCCACCAAGGACAAGAAGATTGCCGAGGACGACGAGAAACGGGCGATGGACGAAATCCAGAAGCTGACCGACGACGAGATCAAAAAGATGGAAGAAATGAGCAAGGCAAAAGAAAAAGAAGTGATGGAAATCTAGGGACAGGCGTCGGGCGTCAGATGTCGGACCTCCGTTCAGAACCAACTGAAAACGATCGAACCGGGATTTTTCTGTACGGCTCATGAGTTTCCACGAGAGTCCTGGGTGTTCGAGCGATTTACCTGCAGTTTCGACCCTGCTTTTGTCACTCAGATAGGGAAGAAAAACCCGCCCAAGCGGTTCGCAGGCTTGGGGACGAGTTCCAGCGGGCGGCCTCGGCCGCCCGTTTTTTTCAAGGTTATAATCATTGCCACGATGAAGAAGGTAGTGCACGCCGCCTGTCCGCATGATTGTCCTGATGCCTGCGGCGTGCTGATCACGGTGGAGGACGGGCGTGCCACGCGGATTCAGGGCGACCCCGCGCATCCCGTGACCCGTGGTTTCCTGTGTGCCAAGGTGGCCAAGTATCTGGACCGGGTGTACTCGCCCGATCGGGTGCTTTATCCCATGCGGCGGGTGCGGCCGAAGGGTCTCGCGGGCGAGTCGCCCGCGGCCACACAAACCTTCGAGCGCATTTCCTGGGACCAGGCGCTCGACGAAATTGCTTCGCGGTTCCGTACCATTTCTTCCGAGTTTGGGAGTGAGGCCATTCTGCCTTACTCATATGGCGGCACGCTGGGCGCGCTCAATGGCGCATCCATGGACCGGCGGTTCTTCCATCGTCTGGGGGCGTCGCAGCTGGCCCGCAATATCTGCTCCGCGGCGGGCGAGGCGGGACTGAAATCCGTTACCGGCATCAAGCTGGGCACCGATCCGGAGCAGTTCACGCATTCCCGCTACATCATTGCGTGGGGTGCGAACATCCACGGCAACAACGTCCACTTGTGGCCATTCATCGCCGAAGCGCGGCGCAAGGGAGCCAGGCTGGTGGTGATTGATCCTTACCGCACCCGCACCGCAGCCTGCGCGGACTGGTACCTGCCCATCAATCCCGGCACCGACGCGGCGCTGGCCCTGGGCATGATGCA
>DATGYF010000331.1:0-2277 GCA_035298145.1 Terriglobales bacterium
GACCGCAACGTCAGCGAGCCCATCCAGTTCTATAGCGGACGCGATCGCATGCTCTATGAACTCGTGGTCTGGAGCGTGGACAAGAAGAAAGCCACCGGATACCTGAGCACGCCCAAGGGTGCGCCGGCCCCGGTCACGGCGTCGCAATAAGAACCATGTACCCCGGCGGTCATGTTCTGGTCGGCATCGCTCTGCGGACGACGGTGATCTATGGGGTCGTGCTGCTGGGCATGCGGCTGAGCGGCAAGCGCGAAGTGGGACAGATGACGCCCTTCGACCTCGTCCTGCTCCTGCTGCTCAGCAATTCCGTGCAGAACGCAATGACCGGTCCGGATACGTCGGTTCTGGGCGGAGTAATCGCCGCCGCCACCCTCCTTTTGCTCAATTACCTGATTGCCGAACTTTCGGGCGGGAACCGGCGTTTTCGTAAATTCGTGCAAGGCCAGCCCAGTTTGCTGGTGCACGACGGCAAGATCATTGCCGCCCACATGGCCCGCGAGCACGTCAGTCTGGACGAGTTACACCAGTCCCTGCGAGAGCATGGCATTGCGGGCTTGCCTGATGTTGCGCTCGCGGTGCTCGAAGTCGATGGCTCCATCAGTTGCCTGAAGTACGACGAGATCCAACCCACCGCCTCTACTCACCTGGCGCATAGAAAGTTCATGAAGAAGCACGAATAAATGCAAAGCCGGCCACGGATTTTCGCGGATTTTCACGGATCAGAGCCGCAAAGAAGTTAAATCGGTGAAAATCCGTGACGCTTTCTTACTTGGTCAGCACCAGGGGCAGGGGCTGATCATAGGGCTGAATGACTACGCTGAGAGATTTGCGCTTGTCGAACTCTTCCTGTGTCACCGGAAAGGTCACCACGATCGTGCCCTGGGCCTGGCCGCCGGGCGGGATTTTCGTCTCCGGCGGCAGGGGCGCCAGGGCGTGTTCCTTGAGCGCGGGGAAAGCCTGAAAGTAACGGTCGAAGTCCACCCCGGAGGCGGCTTCATCGCTGCGTTCACCGCCGTCGGTGGCGATCTTGGCCTTGATGTCGTGGATCCAGAGCGACTTCTCGCCGGAATTGTGGACGGTAACATTGACCGCCACCATGACCATGTGCTGGTCCGGAATTTCGACGGCAGTGATATTGTCCACCGAGCCCCCGCCCTGGGGCTTGGCGCGCGCGACGAAGGCGTAGATGCCGAGCAGGATGGCGGCAACGCCCAGGACGATAGCAACGATCTTAGCCGGTGGAAGATTGCGCTTCGCGGTACCAAATTCCTCAGCAATATTGATTCCTGGACCGGGACCGAGATCTACGGACGGAGCGGATTGCGATTCTGGGCCTGGCTCCGGTCCGGGAGCGGGCGACGGGTTAGGAGAGATGTCTTCAGGCATGGCAGGCCCCGGCAGCGGTAATTCTATACGCTTCTGAAGCTGCCGATGGAAATCTCCTGAAATCAGAATGTAGGCGCGAGCGTCACGCTCGTGCGGGAGGAACCTGGGACTACGTGGGGACCGCCGCCCCCGGCTGTCCGGCGGAACAACGCTCCGCTGTTCTGGTTCCGTCGTCGGCTCCGGATAAAGCAAAAAGATCGTCGAGCTTTGCTCGACCGGACAGCCGGGGGCGGCTGTCCCCACGTGTGCTTAGTGAGGCACCGGGGGCGGGTTGCGTTCGGCGAACTGCCATTGGTGCCAGTAAGGATAGACCGGCTCCTGTTCGCTGGCGCGATCGAGCGCCGCGACGTGCGCCGCTGAGAGCGACCAGCCTTCCGCGCCCAGGTTCTGGCGCAGCTGCTCTTCGTTCCGGGCGCCGATGATGATGGTGGAAACGGTGGGCCTTTGCAGGAGCCAGTTCAGTGCGACCTGGGGAACGCTCTTTTCAGTTTCTTTGGCCACCTGATCGAGGGCATCGACTACTTTGTACAAACGCTCGTCTGCTACCTGCGGACCCTTGTCGCTGGTCTGGTGCAGGCGGCTCCCGGCGGGCAGGGGTTGTCCGCGTCGGAGCTTTCCCGTCAAACGGCCCCAGCCCAGCGGGCTCCAGACCAGCGCGCCCACTCCCTGGTCGAGCGCGAGCGGCATGAGTTCCCATTCGTACTCTCTTCCCAGCAACGAATAATAGACTTGGTGGCCTACGTAGCGGCCCCAGCCGTAGTGGTCGGAAACGGCAAGAGACTTCATCAGGTGCCAGCCGGAAAAGTTTGAGCAGGCGATGTAGCGCACCTTCCCGCTCTCGACCAGATGGTTGAGCGTGCTCAGCACTTCTTCGACGGGAGTAAGCGCGTC
>DATGYF010000332.1:0-9506 GCA_035298145.1 Terriglobales bacterium
CCCTGGGTTGGGGAACCATGGTGGGCGTGGGCTGGCTGGTTGTCATGGACGACTGGCTGCTGCGCGGGGGGCCGCTGGGCGGTGTTCTGGGATTCGCAATTGGCGGAGCCTTGTTGCTGCCTATTGGCTATGTTTACGGCCGACTGGTGACGGCGATGCCCGATGCCGCGGGCGAGGTCGCCTACACCGCGAAAGTTTTCCCCAGGTCGATCAGTTTTGCCACCGGATGGATGATGGTGCTGGCATATTTCATCGTCTGTCCGTGGGAAGCGGTGGCCGTGGGAAAGATTGCCAGCTACATTTTTCCCAGGCTGGATTCGATGGAGCTCTATCGCATCGCCGGCCGGCCGGTTTATCTGCCCCACGTGATCATCGGGCTGGGGCTCACCGGTCTTCTGACCTGGCTCAACTTTCGCGGCATCCGGTTGAGCGCGATTTTTCAGAACTGGACGACTTTCGGGACCCTCGGTTTGTTCGTCGTGTTCGTCGCGGTGGGGATCAGCAAGGGTTCCCCGCAGAATTTGCCGCCTTTGTTCACGCACAGCGGATTTGTCTCTGTCCTTCTGGTCATTCAGATTGTGCCCTATTTCATGACCGGATTTGAGTCGGTGGTAAAGGGAGCGGAAGAGTCGCGCCCCGAATTTCGCTCTGGTGGATTTTTCAAAGCGATCTGGATGGCCATACTGGTGGGCATTTTGTTCTACACCATCGTGATTGCCGCCGTGGGTTATGCGGCTCCATGGCGGGAACTGACCGGCGAAAGATTCATGACCGCGGTGGCGTTCCAACGCGCGGTGGGATCGCGCTGGATTGTCAGCGTAATTCTGGCGGCGGCCCTGCTTTCGCTTTTCAAAGTGTTTAACGGCAACCTGGTTGCTGCCAGCCGCATGGTCTTTGCTATGGGGCGGCGGGGCCTGGTGGATGCCCGCGTCGGCCAGGTGCACGCGCAGAATCAAACACCGTCGGTGGCCGTTATCTGCGTGGGAGTGAGCACGGGCGCGTGCATGTTCCTCGGCGACGCGATCCTGGTGCCAATTTCAGATGTAGGCTCGCTGGCGTCGGCGGCGGGATGGCTGGCTGCTTGCGCCGCGTATTATCAGATGGCCCCCAACCCGCGACAACGCCTGGTGGCCGCCCTGGGGGCGCTGGTCGGACTGCTGATGATCCTGATGAAGGTGCTTCCATTCGTGCCGGGACACTTTAACGCCTACGAATGGCTGGCCCTGGGAATATGGTTGGCGCTGGGTGCCTTATTGGCCCGGAGAACAGCAACGTAGCGCCGGCGTCTGTCGGCTGTCGGGTGGGAGTCCCGCCCACCCAGATTGCAACAGATTATGCCGTCGAAGTAGAAAAGAAGATCGGAGAAACCATGGCAAGCAACACGCGAGAGAAAAAGTTCCTCATCGGCATCTTTCTTCTGATGGCCATTCATCTTTCATGGGCACAAACCCCGGACCGATCGTTCGACACCGTCATCACCAACGGTCACATCATCGACGGCACAGGCTCGCCCTGGTATTCCGGCGAAATCGGGATCCGCGATGGCAGAATAGCCGCTATCGGCAATCTGAGCGGGGTGCAACGGACACATACGATTGATGTCCACGGCATGGTTGTCGCTCCCGGCTTTATCGACATGCTGGGCCAGTCGGAACTGACTATCCTGGTTGATCCACGCCTGCCCTCGAAAATCTATCAGGGCATCACGAGCGAAATCACTGGCGAAGGCGGTTCGATCGCGCCCCTGAATGACGCGATCATCAAGGCTGACCGCGCGAGCTACGATCACTATCACATCACGCCGGACTGGCGCAGCTTCCGCCAGTACTTTGCCCGCCTCGAAAAGCAGGGCATGGGCATCAATCTGGCCAGCTATGTCGGTGCCACCCAGGTCCGGCGTATGGTGCTGGGCGATGACGACAAGCAACCCACGCCGGCACAACTCGACCAGATGCGGGAACTGGTCAGGCAGGCGATGAGGGACGGTGCGGTCGGAGTCTCGACCTCGCTCGAGTATGCGCCTGCGCCCTACGCCAAGACCGATGAGTTGATCGCTCTGGCTTCGGAGGCGTCGAAGTTCGGCGGCATCTATGCCACCCACATGCGCAATGAGAGTGATGCCGTCCTGCCCGCGATCGATGAAGCTCTGCGCATCGGGCGCGAAGGCCATCTGCCGGTCGAAATCTGGCACATCAAGGTCGCGGGCAAAGCTAACTGGGGACGCATGCCGGAAGTGGTGGCAAAGATCAACGCTGCGCGGGCGCAGGGCATGGACGTCACCGCCGACACTTACGCCTACACTGCCTGGTTCAACAGTCTCTCCGCCTTCATTCCTCCCTGGGCGCACGATGGCGGCGATGCGAAGCTGATCGAGCGTCTTAAAGATCCGGCGATGCGCGGCCGCATGCGCAAGGACATGATGACGCCATCGAGCGACTGGGACAACGAGTGGCAGGAGATCGGCGGGCCCGAAGATATCCTGATCGGCGTGGTGCAAAATCCCAAACTGCTTCCGCTTCAAGGCAAGCGTCTGGCCGAAGTGGCGAAGATGCAGAACAAAGATCCCATGGACGCGCTGTTCGACATCCTGATCGAAGACAACGCCTCTACCGGCGTTGCCGTCTTCGGTATGTCCGAGCCGGACGTAGTTCTCGCACTGCAGCAGCCCTGGGTTTCAGTGGACAACGATTCTTCCGGTGCCTCACCGGAAGGAATTCTGGGCCAGGAGCATCCTCACCCCCGCGCCTACGGCACCTTCCCGCGCATTTTACGCAAATACGTCCCGGAAGAAAAGAAACTCACCCTGGAAGATGCCATTCGAAAGTTTTCCGCTCTGCCGGCGCAGCGCCTGCGCCTGACCGACCGGGGGGTCTTGAAGACAGGAATGTGGGCCGACATCGTGGTGTTCGATCCCGCCACGGTGCGCGACCTGGCCACCTTCGAAAAACCCAACCAGCTGTCGCAGGGAATGGAATACGTGCTGGTGAACGGCGTTCCGGTGATTGATCAGGGCAAGGAAACGGGGGCACTACCGGGGAAGGTGCTGCGAGGAGCGGGCTACGTGCAGTAGAAATTCTATTTCTGGATGATGGTGACTTTGTGCAGCCCGACGGTAGCCGAATCCACGCGGGCGGGCAGCGCAAAGCGGGAATCGATGCCGATATTCGGGTATTTCGGCTTGAGATATTTTTCGACAAACATTTCGAGTACGAAGCTCGGAACCTCTACTCCGTCGAGCCATACAGAATCCACATGCACCACGCCCTCTCTCCTGGCGCCATGGGCGTGGGCGGTAACCACCACCTCGTGCACTCCGCTGAACACCGAGAGCAATGGGTTATAGGAATTCCTGCCTGCCTTCAGCTGATCGAAATCAACTCGTGAAGTCCCAACGATGATCCCTGGCTGTTCCTGCAAAACTACTGACCGCACTCCCGTCGGCAAGTCGATCTTCCCTGATCCAAGATAAGCGTTAATCTCCTGCTCGGTGAATTCGGTGGGGGATGGGTCTGGGCTCGCCTGTGTCCCGTTGCTTTGCACACCTTGCAGCTTGCGCTCGAATCGCGCCGCCGGATCGGAAACATTCTGCCCCTTGGCTTGCGCGGGGAGAAGTGAGCCCAGTGTAAGGGTGACAAGAAAGGCGCGACAGAACTTCATGGTTTGAGGGCGGCCTGGGTCTCCGGAGTGGCGCTGAGAGTCACGTGCGGCTGGTTCAAGGTGCCGGTGACGTTGAAGCCGCGCGCGCCCTCACGCGCCAACTTGATGTCCAGAACTCGACTCAGAGATGCTGTGCCGCTTACCTGATAGATGCCGCCAGGAGTCTGCAGTTTGCCCGGTTCGATCTCGAACTTCCCGGCGCGCAAAAGCAATTGTCCCGTGAACCGGTTGACTCGAAGGGGACTGCTTTCTCCGGCCAGCGTGAGGTGCGGCAGGGAGCTCTCGCGAGCTTCAATCTGGAAGCCGGCGTCAGCGTGGGAGAGCAAGTCTGCTTTGGTCCAACCCAGCGTGGAGGCGCGGTATTGGACGCTCGCCGTGCCCGTTATCCAGGCGTCATGCATGGCGTCTGCGAGCTGGGCCAGGGCAACTTTCTCCAGCGTGCCGGTGCCGCGACAGGCCGGGGGATTGACCGTGAAATCCACTTGCCATTCGCCAGTGTGCTGTCCCCCCAGCACTTCTGCGCGCAACTTCGAAAGTTGCAGATGACCCTGCTCGAGTTCGACCTGGGATGAGGCCCGGTTCACGACCAGGTTGTGAATCAGAACGCGTCCTGCGCTGAGCCTTCCGGCCGCGTGTATGGACGCCAGATACGGCTTGGGTTGCTCGGGCGACGACAGGAAGCGATACCAGGGCTGTTTGCCAGGGGCGGCATTCACAAGTGCAGCGAGATTGTCAGTCACAAATTCGTCGGCGTGGAGATCGAAGCCAATCACGCAAGCGCGGGGAGTGTCGCATTGCCGTGGAATGGTCAGAGTGCCGCGCCAGGTGTTGCCGCCCGCCGAAGCGGTCACCTTCCGAACTTCGGCCGCGCTGGGGGTCAGTTCAATCGTTGCGGAGGCAATTTCTACGGGCTTGCTCAAGCCCCGTACCCGGGCGCGCACCGAATACAATTGCGCTGTTCCGGTGACTACAGGAGCCGCAAATCCGGCCCAGCCTCCGTCCAGATGAAGATTGATGCGAGCTTCTCCACTGGCTGCGGGTTGTGGGGCCGGCAATCCGATGGTACGAGCCACGTCGAGCAGGCGCTCGACCTCAGAGTCTCCCTGCAGCAAAAAGTGATACCCGGAGCGTGAGAACTGGCCGCGCACCGTGGCGTTTGCAGGCCTGCCCAAGGCCAGATTGAACGGGCCAACCTCGACGCGCGCCTCACTCTCCGGGGAAACAGCAGAGGTTCGGATGTGCGAGGTTTTCTGCTTCAGCGTCAAATGGTTCAAGTCGAAATCTCCCGCGGAAGAGACGCTGAAGGGAATTTTGTCCAGAACGATCCGGGTCGTGGTGACCGACGATCGCACGCTCAAGGCCAGGACTTCGCCGCGGCCCTGCCATATCGGATCCATCGCGCTTAGGCTGGGTTTGCGCCGAACGCTGACGCTGGCATCGACCTTGCCGGCGGCCATGATGTCCGTGGGCAAATTCTTCTTTACCCGGCGAACGAATTCCACCAGGGGTTGGATCGGGAGGCTGCGAGCCAACATGGTCAAATCGTATGTGCCAGGCAGGGGGGCCACACTGCCGTTCAAGGCGATTTCACCGTCGCCCACGGGGGCGCGGCACGCCAGCGCGGAGAAAACATGGTCCGCGGTGCTGTAGTGGCTGCTGCAGCGGGCTGCCAGACGCAAGGCCGGATCGCCGGAGATGTCGTAACGGCGGAAGTCCTCAATGGAACCTTCTGTGTTTACCTGCAGGTCCCTGGGCGAACCCGTCAACGTGGCCGAGAGACGGACGGCGCCTCTCCATCCCTTGTCCTGGCCCAGCGTCAGCTTGGTTACCTGGCCCAGTTGCGCTCCTTCCCACTGCACTGTGAATTGCAGCGGGGTCTCATGCAGGTTGGCCGAGCGTTGCCAGGATCCGTCAACCGCGACCCGGCCGGTATCGCTGAGGTTGAAATCGGTGCGCGTGGGTTGGGCCCTCAGGCGGATGCCCCAGGTATTTTCGGAGTCCTGCCACAAGGCGAAATTGGCTTCGGTCAAGGCGTAAGGTTTTTTTTCCTGGCCAAACTTGAAGTTGATACGGCCGTGGTCAGCTTCAATGTAGGGGAAGCCGGGGCGTACTTCGCTCCTGGCCTTGGCCGTGGGTGCAACTGGCGTGCTGGCAGCGCGCTCTACCAGTTTCTCCAGGTTCCAACGGCCTTCGCTGTTGCGCACCAGGTTGAGGCTGGGTTCGGTAAGGCTGAGGCGGGCAATCTCCAGGCGGCCCCGCAGCAGGGAACTGACGCGCACGGTGGCGACGACATCAGCAGACTGCAACACCGGCTCGGCGCCGAACTCAGGGTCCTCGTGGACGACAAAATTCTCCAGGTCAAAGCCGGGCTGAGGCAGCAGACGCAGTGTCACGGACCCCACGTCCACCGGCCGTCCTAACGCCAGGCTGATCGAACGCACGATGCGAGTGCGCAGTCGCTGCGCTCCGGGGCGTACCAGAAACAGAGCCAGCACCACCACGATGCCGATGACCACCTGGCCGCGCCTGGACCGGAGAAATCTCAACGAACCACCTTCAACGTGCGTTTCCAGCGGGTCTCATCGAAGAAATGAATTACCACGTGGGCCAGAAACCCCACCCGCTCACTGATGGCCGTATGCAGATACTGGTTGGGAGGGGTTTCGAACGACCAATAAATGAACATCGGACGCCCGATCACATTCTCCTTTGGAATGAATCCCCAGTAGCGGCTGTCATAGCTTACGTCGCGATTGTCACCCATAGCGAAGTAGCTGTCGGGAGGGACGACCAGGTCGTCGCCTTGAATATACTGCGGCAGTAGTTGCTGCCAGTCCGAAAACAGGCGGTTGTAATCGGAGGGCGGCACGGCCGGGAAGTTGTCGCGATAGTCGTTCGGTCCCTGATCGGGATCGTGGATGACGTAGGGCTCATCCAGTTTCTCGCCGTTGCGAAAAACCATGCCATTGCGCAGGTGGATACGGTCGCCGGGGATTCCGATGACCCGCTTCACCACGTAAAGGCCGGGTTCAGCAGGCGAAAGGAAGACCACGATATCCTGACGCCGTATGTCGCGGTAGGGAAGCAGCGGGCCGGTCCAGTGCGTGGCCGGGGCGAACTGCACGCGGTTCACGAAGACGTGGTCGCCGATCAGCAGGGTGTTTTCCATGGAACTGGATGGAATCTCAAAGGCCTGCAGGACGAACGTAATGATGAAAAGGCCGGTCACCAGCACTGCGGCCAGCGAGGCCAGAAACTCGACGGTAGTCTCGCGCGGTTTTTCTTCGGGCTTGGTTTCTTTCTTGGGCACGGGGTCTTTCTCGCTCCGGTTTTTCTTTTCGAACTATCGAACCACTCGGAATGTGCGGTCCCACCGGGTCATCTGGAACACATGAGTCGCGGCATAGGCGAAGTGAATGAGTTTATCACCCGGGGTGGGCGAAGCCGGCATATCCTGGTCCGTGTTTCGAACCGACCAGTAGATCAGCAGCGGGCGTCCGATGACATTTTCCTGGGGCACAAACCCCCAGTAACGGCTGTCCAGGCTCTCATCCCGGTTGTCGCCCAGCACGAAATAGTTTCCCTGCGGAATAATGAGTTCGTTGTCCTCGACCAGTTTCTTCATCTCCAGCCACCAGCCTCCTTCCAGGCCGGGAACAGGAAGGTTGAGGCGGGGGAACTCGTCGCGAAAAGTATCGTGCATGCCGGAACTGTAGCGGACGTAGGGTTCCTGCAGGGGATGGCCGTTGACAAACACTTGCCGGTTGATCAGGCGGACGCGGTCCCCGGGCACGCCCACCACGCGCTTCACAAAATGCTGGGTGGGATGCACGGGATAGCGAAACACGATCACGTCTCCCCGGCGCACCTGTTTGTACGGCATGAAGTGGTCGGTAAAGCTGTTTCCGCCATAGCGGAGCTTGTCCACTAGAAGGTAGTCTCCGATCAGCAGGGTGTTCTCCATGGATTCGGACGGAATCTGGAAAGCCTGCACGATGAAGGTGATGACGAAAACGGCGATCACGACTGTTGCCAGCAACGACTGCAGCGAGCTTATGGTGTCCGCCGGCGGACGCTTTTCCTTTACCTCTGCTGCGGTGGCTACTGGCATGGTGGTCACTGGGCGTGCCCGTTGCGCTTGGTTCGGCCGTTCGACTCGACGGGCACTGTGCCCAGATATTCCAGCACCTGGCGGGCGGCATCCTGCTCCGCGGTTTTCTTGGTGGAACCATCTGCGCGGCCGATGAATTCCGCTTTGCCGGTACCTTCGAGCGGTTGCAGGCGGGCTTCCACGGTGAAAGTCTTGTTGTGCTCCGGGCCGCGTTCTTTCACCAGCGCATAAGTAGGTTGCGGCCTTCCGGTGGCCTGCAACTTTTCCTGCAATGCGGACTTGTAGTCGGTCACCGGCAGGCTGCTGCCATTGGACGCAATCCGCTCGAGTTCTGGAATCACGATGGACTGCAGCACAAAGCGACGGGCGACTTCCAGGCCGCCGTCAAGATAGATGGCAGCCAGGACAGCCTCCAGCGCGTCCACCAGCAGCGCGGTCTTGTTGCGGCCCCCACTTTTTTCTTCACCCCGCCCCAGGTTGAGGTAATGTCCCAACTCCAACTCCTGGGCTACTCCGATCAGGTGTTTTTCGCTTACCAGGTGCGCCCTGAGCTTGGAGAGTTCTCCCTCTCGAAAACCGGGAAACCGGTTGAACAGTTCCTCCGTAGTGACAAATCCCAGGATGGCGTCTCCCAAGAACTCCAACTGCTCGTTGTCTCCCACCCGCGCCGCCCCAGCCGCTTGCAGCGCTTCCAGTTCGCGCGCCTGGGAACTGTGGGTCAAGGCCTGTTCCAGCAGCTCCGCCCGTTGGAAATGGTACGCGAGAGCAGTTTGCAGGAGCGCAATGTCACGCGGTTTCATGGTAGGTGACTTCTGGCGTCGGACTTCAGACCTCAGACCCCGGGCTTCGGACCTCAGGCTTCGGACCTCAAACCTTCGAAGCTCAGACTCCGGATGCAGACATCAGACCTCAATCCTAGGGGCCGGAGTCCGAGGTCTGAAGCCCGAGGTCCGAGGTCCGAGGTCTGGCCTTAGTTCTTGGGCGGAGGAGTCCCGGCGCTGGCGGGTGGCTTGGCGGCCGCCGGCGCGCCGCCGGTCAACTGAACCAGGCGGTCCCGTTCGTTTTTTGACAGAGTGGCGAGGGTTGTACCTTGGCTGCCTTCCGTCATCTGCACTGCCTGATTCGCGTACTTCAAAGCCTCCGGATACTTTTCCTGTTTGTCCAGTGCGAGCGCCAGGCGCAGCACGGCCAGGGGATCGGGTTGGGAAGGGAAGGCATCGAGCGACTTGCGAAAATAGCCTTCCGCGTCCGCATACTTTTCCCGGGTGTACTGGATTGTTCCCAGCACATAGTAGGCGTTGGAGCGCAGGAAGCCTTTGTAGGCGTCGATCTTGTCCTGCGGAGTTCCAGCCGGCACGGTGATGTCGGTTTCAGTCGTCTCCACCGCGTGCAGTGCCAGCTTCGTGCCTTCATCCAGGCGCTGGTCTTTATCGAGGTCGGTCTCCCGTGTGCGCTCGGCCAGGACCTGGGCCACGCCCACCAGGGCTTCGGGATCGTCGGGATCGAGTTTCAGCACCTTGCGTCCCATATCCATCATCTTGTCGGGGTTGTTCGCCGTCTGATAGCCGTGCATGGCAGTGCGGTAGAGCAGGATCCGCAGTTCGCTGTCGGGGAACTTGGCGGCAAAATCGTCCGCCCCTTTTTCCAACGCCGCGGGGTCGTTGGCGTTGGCGGCCACAACCTTGTAGGCATCGAACTCGGGCTGAGTCTTGGCTTGGGGTGGCCGCTTTCCCTGTTG
>DATGYF010000333.1:0-2905 GCA_035298145.1 Terriglobales bacterium
CTTGCTCTTCGAGAGCGACGCTCAGATGGAGCGGCGGAGTCCGGACATACCTTATGTGCCTCGAGCACGAATAGAAGCCTGTCCGCATCGCCGCAACAAATACCTATGGACAGGTACGCCCTTTTTCATAGAAGGATGACAGGGGGGGATTTTCTGTGCAAAAAACTTAGGGGACGCTTACGCGTCCCCTGTTTACTGCTTTGCTGATACTTCTCTTAGTGCTTCTTTTTCTTCTTTGCCTTTTTCTTGGTTGCCATGGTTTCTATTCTCCCTTTCCATTTTTCATGGACTTGCTTAGCAACGGTCGTCTGTTGCAACTAATTGAATGTATAGAGTCAATAAAAAGTGATGTCAAGAAAAAAATGACGCTCGCGCGCGCATGCGACCGCTGAACCAAAGTCACCAGCGGCGGGTGCCCAAGAAATTTTCGCGCACGCAAGCGTCGCTGTCGAAGTTTCGCGGCACGGAAGTTCTCTCACGGCTGACGCTTTTGCATTTCAACCAGCCGCGAATGGTGCGCTCACGGATCGACACAGCACCGTGGATGAGGCGCGAATTTCGATCTCTTATCGTGCCGCGCGCATCTATAATTGAAGTTGAGAAATCATCGCGGGGGCACATAAATGGCTGCTTACGAAGAGGTCGTCATCATTTCCGGTTGTCGCACGCCGGTGGGAAAATTCCAGGGAAGCCTGTCCGATCTGAGCGCCACGCAACTGGGCGCCATCGTGGTCCGCGAAGCGGTGAAGCGCGCCGCTCTCGACCCGAAACAGGTGGACGAATGCATCATGGGCAACGTGGTCTCTGCCGGATTGGGGCAAAATCCAGCGCGCCAGGCCGCAATCTTCGGCGGACTGCCTCCGGAAGTGGGTGCCATGACCGTAAACAAGGTTTGTGGTTCCGGACTCAAAGCAGTTGCACTCGCGGCGCAAGCGATCCAGACGGAAAACAGTTCCATCGTCGTCGCCGGCGGCATGGAATCGATGACCAACGCGCCCTATCTTCTGCCGCAGGCGCGCAAGGGATATCGCCTGGGCAATGCGCAGATTGTCGATTCCATGGTGAACGACGGGCTTTGGGACATCTACAACAACTATCACATGGGCGTCACCGGCGAGAACGTGGCGGAAAAATACGGCATCACGCGCGAAGAGCAGGACGAGTTCGCGCTCAACTCTCATCGCAAGGCCCTGGCGGCAATCAAGGAATGCCGGTTCAAGTCACAGATTGTTCCGGTTGAGCTGCCCGCGAAGAAAAAGGGCGGAGCACCTGTGATCTTCGACAAGGACGAGTCTCCGCGGGAAGACACCACGATCGAAGTTCTGCGTTCGCTCAAGCCGGCATTCAAAAAAGACGGCACTGTGACCGCTGGGAATGCACCGGGGGTGAACGATGGCGCCGCGGCGCTGGTAGTAACCAGTGCGAAGCGGGCGAAGGAACTGGGCGCTCCACCCATGGTGCGCATCGTGGCCCAGGCCACCAGCGGCGTTGATCCCAAGTGGGTGATGATGGCGCCTGTGGACGCCGTCCGAAAAATCTGGAAAAAGACCGGCTGGAAGAACGAAGACGTGGACCTCTACGAACTCAACGAAGCTTTCTCGGTGCAGGCGCTGGGCGTGATGCGCGAGTTGGGACTCGACCCGAACAAGGTCAACGTCAACGGCGGGGCGGTCGCTATCGGGCATCCCATCGGCGCCAGCGGGGCGCGGGTGCTGGTTACACTCATCTATGAGATGATGCGGCGAGACGTCCGCCGCGGCATTGCCGCGCTGTGCCTGGGCGGCGGTAATGCGGTCGCAATGGCGGTGGAACGATAAACTCTGCGATTCGTGATGGAATACGGGCGTCCTCGCCGTCCAGTCGTGCTCTCTCTCTGGAAAGACGGGCGAAACGCCCTTCCTCCATTTTGGGCACTAGACTTTCGCAGGAGTATCCGGCACCGGCAGTGTGACTTTGAACACCGCCCCGCCACCCGGCCCGGAGCTGGCTTCAATTTCTCCTCCGTGCTCGCGCAAAATCGCTTTGCAGATGCTCAACCCCAAACCGGTGCCGCGGCCCGGGCGCTTGGTGGTGTAGAAGGGGTCGAAGATGTTGGGTAGCACGTCGGCAGCGATGCCAGGGCCGTCGTCCTGAAAGATGATCGCAACCGATTTGCTGCTTTTCTCCAGCCGGATCCGCAGGGTGCCACGATCGCGGGCCTCGCGCATGGCCTGTTCGGCGTTCAGAATGAGGTTGAGGAAGATCTGCATCAGCTGATGGGAATCGCCGGTGATAACCGGCAACGAGGGCTCTGGCAGATAGTCCACCGTAATGTTGTTCTTGCGCAGCGAGTAGGTGTGCAGGTGCAGTGTGCGTTGTACCAGTTCGCTCAGGTTGATTGGACCTCTCCCCGGGGCCGGGGGGCGGGAGAAGTACATGAGGTTCTGCACAATGTCAGCCGCACGCCGGGCCTGCTGCTGCAGCATCACCAGTTGCTTGCGCGTGGTCTCGGCCTGTTCGCCTTCCTGCAGAAGCTCGGCCACGCCCATGATGCTGGTGAGAGGATTGTTCAGCTCGTGGGCGAAGCCTCCGATCATCTGGCCCATGGCGGCCAGGCGTTCGCTCTGGATAATCTGCTGTTCCAGCTTTTTCTCCACGGTGATGTCCCGCACCGAAACGATCACCCCGCTGGCCTTGCCTTCGGCGTCGAACAGCGGGCTGGCATTGGCGCGCATGGTGCGCCAGCTGCCGTCGCGATGGCGGGCCCCAAACTCGCAGAAGCCGAACTTCTTCGCGCCCGTGCTCACATCGTGATAGAGGGCCACAAATTCGGGGGATTGCTCCTGCTCGGCGTCATCGACTTTTTTGCCCAACAGCTCCGCCGGTGCGCGGCCCAGCAGATCGCGAATGCGTGAACTGACAAAGC
>DATGYF010000334.1:0-5033 GCA_035298145.1 Terriglobales bacterium
AGGGACGCATAGCCGCGGGACACCGACTTCAGCCGGTCATAGAAATCGAGCACAATTTCGTTCAAAGGAAGCTCGTAGTGCAGCATCACGCGCGACGAGCTCACGTATTCAAACGTCTTCTGCTTGCCGCGCTTGTCCTCCACCAGCTTCAAAATTCCACCTACGTATTCTTCGTTGGTGAGAATCGTAGCCAGGATCACCGGTTCTTCGACTTTTGCAATCTCGCTCGGATCGGGCCAGCGCGAAGGATTGTCCACTTCGATCAGGGTGCCGTCGGTTTTGGTGATCTTATAGCGCACGCCCGGGGCGGTGGTGATCAGTTCCAGGTTGAACTCGCGCTCCAGTCGTTCCTGGATGATTTCCATATGCAGCAGGCCAAGAAAGCCGCAGCGGAAGCCGAAGCCCAGCGCGACTGAACTCTCCGGCTCGAAGAAAAATGACGAATCATTGAGGCGCAATTTTTCCAGCGCCTCGCGCAGTTGGGTGTGCTCGTGCGCGTCCACGGTGTAGAGCCCGGCAAACACCATGGGCTTGATCTCTTCGAAGCCGGGCAACGGTTCGATGGCGGGGTTGGCTTCGTCGGTAATAGTGTCGCCGATTTTTGTGTCGGCGACGGTTTTGCTGTTGGCCATCAGGAAGCCGACTTCGCCGGCGCGCAGTTCTTCTACTTCCACCGGTTTGGGGGTGAGAACGCCGAGGGTTTCCACCTCCAGCACGCGTCCATTCCACATCAGGCGGATTTTTTGTCCCTTGCGGATGGTGCCTTCGAAGACCCGGGTCAGCACAATCACGCCGCGGTAGGGATCAAACCAGGAATCAAAGATGAGCGCCTGCAGGCGGTTGTCCGGATTGCCTTTGGGCGGCGGCACACGCTTGACGATGGCCTCGAGAACCTCGGGTACGCCGAGGCCGGTCTTGGCGCTAATCAATACGGCGTCGGAGGCGTCCAGCCCGACCGCGCCTTCGATCATCTCCTTGGTGCGCTCCACATCGGCGCTGGGCAAGTCAATCTTGTTAATGACGGGTATGATTTCAAGCCGATGGTTGATGGCGAGATACGCATTGGCCAGCGTCTGCGCCTCTACGCCTTGCGAGGCGTCCACCACCAGCAACGCGCCTTCGCAGGAGGCCAGCGAGCGCGAGACTTCGTAGGAGAAATCAACGTGGCCCGGGGTGTCGATCAGGTTGAGCTGGTAGGTGTGCCCGTCCTGCGCGGTGTACATCATGCGGACGGCGTGCGCCTTGATGGTGATGCCGCGCTCCCGCTCCAGGTCCATGGAGTCGAGCACCTGGGCCTGCATCTCGCGCGCGGTCAGCGAACCGGTCAACTCCAGCAGGCGATCAGCCAGCGTGGATTTGCCATGATCGATATGAGCAATGATGGCAAAATTGCGGAGAAAGGCGGCGTCCATGGCTGCAGCGGTCAATCCTTAATTCTAACAGGCGGGCAACGGGCGCCAGACCTCTCCTGGGCATCGTTGCTTTGCCGAGGTCTGAGGTCCGACGCCCGACGTCCGGTACAATTTGAGGCGATGCTCGTGCTTGCTTCCGCCTCTCCGCGCCGCCAGGAGTTGTTGCGCAACGCGGGCATTTTCTTCACGGTGTTTCCAACCCACATTCCCGAATTGCCGCGGCCGGGAGAGAACCCGCGCGATTGCGCGGAACGCCTGGCGCGAGAGAAGGCACAGGCTGCGCTCCATCAGCAACCCGGCAAGCTGGTTCTAGGCGCGGACACCGTCGTCGTGATCGAAGGAGAGATTCTCGGCAAGCCTCGCGACGAAGGCGATGCCCGGCGCATGCTTCATCTGCTTTCCGGACGAACCCACCAGGTAACCACCGGGGTTTGCCTCACCGGACTGGGAACTGAGAACCAGAAACTGGAAACCGGGTTTGAAGACACCCGCTCCGAAACCACTCAAGTCACGATGGTCCCGCTCAGCGATGAAGACATTCGCTCCTACATCGCAACCGGCGAACCCATGGACAAAGCGGGCGCCTACGCCATTCAAGGCATGGCTTCGCGGTGGATTCCGCGCATCGATGGCGATTATTTCAACGTGGTGGGCTTGCCCGTGGCGCTGGTGTTCAGGATGTTGCGGGAGCACGGACTTGCTGGGCGGGAGATTTAATGATGCGTCCGGCCAGGCGCTGATCTAGGTCTTCTTGTCCGCGTCCTGCTCGCCGTCTTTTACCGCTGACTTGAAATTCTTGATGCCTTCCCCCAGTCCTTTGCCCAAGTCGGCAAGCTTGCTGGGTCCAAAGATCAGAAGGGCGATGGCCAAAAGGATCAGTATTTCGGGCAACCCCAGTTTTCCAGGCATGTGAATCCTCCCTAGCGGGTTTGCCACTATGAGTTGGCGAGGAACCCTGTGGAAATTCTAGGCTACATGCTGGCGGTAGTCAAAGCATGTGCCGGCCTGTCATGCGGGCGCCCCCGCCTGCTGCCCTTGACTTGCGGCGCAGCCGCGCGGGCGGGTCGCCCGCGACCACATCAAATCAGGCGCGTTCGATCAGTTCTGCCAGTAGCGCTGCCCGGCGCGGCAATTCAGCCATGATGATGGACTCATGAGTGGCGTGGGCGCCTTCTCCTACTCCTCCCAGTCCATCCAGCGTCGGGATTCCCATGCTGGCGGTGAAATTTCCATCCGAGCCGCCGCCGACCGACGCTTCTTCCAGCTTCCAGCCCAGCTGTTTTGCGATCTCGGAAGCCTTCCTGTACAGGGTCGCAACTCCCGCACTCCGTTCCAGGGGAGGACGATTCACACCTCCCGTGATTTCCAGCCTGCATTTGCGGTTGAAAGGTTTGAGCGCTTTCAGCCGGCGGTCGATTCCGGGCACATCTTTCAGGCGGGCCACGCGCACATCGAGAGAAGCGGTGGCCTGTGCGGCAATTACGTTTGTCCGCGTGCCCCCGGAGACTTGGCCCACATTCAAAGTGAGACCACGCTTCAGGTCCACCAGTTTGGAGATCGCCACGATTTGCTTTGCCATTTCAAGGATCGCGCTCTCGCCCTTCTCAAAATCCAGTCCTGAATGCGCGGCCTTTCCGGTCACCTTCATGGTGTATTCGCCCACGCCTTTGCGGGCGGTTTTCAGGGCGCCCTTGATTCCGTAGGCGGGCTCCAGCACCAGCACGGCTTCGGATTTTCGGGCCAGGCTTTCGGTAATGCGGCGGGAGGAACTGCTCCCGACTTCTTCGTCGGACACAAGCAGCACGGTCACCGGACGGGGCAGGCTGTCACTGTGCCAGGCACGCAATCCTTCAAGCGCGTGCAGCACCAGCGCAATGCCGGACTTCATATCGAGGGCGCCGGGTCCCCAGAGCCGTCCGTCGGCCACGCGGCACGGCATGGTCGCGAGCGTGCCCATGGGATAGACCGTATCGAGGTGGCCAAGGAGCAGGACCGGCTTGCCGCCGCGTGCGCCGGCAAAATCCACTTGCAGGTGGTCGCCGAAATCCTGAACGCGATGGAATTTGGCATGACCGCCGATCTTCTCGAAGCGGCCGGCCAGAAGTGCGCCCAGTTGGTCCACTGCGGGTTTCTGGTCGCTGGGCGACTCGATCTCTACCAACTGGCGGATGGTTTCGGTGATGGTGTCTTTGCTCTCGGTAAAGAAGCGCAGCCGGTTAGCGGCTTCGCTGGAGGCGGGCGGAGATGGGTGTGGCTTCTTGAGGACCTTCTTCATGTATGTATTCTCGCAGTATTCCGCGCCCGAGTCGCGGTACAGTATAATCTTCGCTCCTGACAGCACCGCCTGACGAGAGAAAATGACCGACACCGCTCACCCTGGGACCAAAACCCCGGCGCCGGAAAAGACCACGCTGGACATTATCGACATTTTCAACATCCTGCCGCACCGGTTTCCCTTCCTGCTGATCGACCGCGTAATTGAAATCCAGCCCCGCCAGCGCATCGTAGCCATCAAGAATGTGACGATTAACGAGCCCTTTTTTGCCGGGCACTTTCCCAGTCTGCCCATCATGCCGGGGGTGCTGATCGTGGAAGCCATCGCCCAGGCGGGCGGGGCGCTGTTGCTCACTGAAGTGGAAGACCGGAAAAACAAACTCATCATGTTCACCGGAATCGAGCGGGCGAAATTCCGCCGGCCGGTGGTGCCCGGCGACCAGTTGCGCATCGAAGTTGAGCTCAAGAACTGGCGCGCCCGCTCGAGCATGGTCGCCGTCCGCATGGAAGGAATGGTTTACGTCGGCGCCAGGCGCGTGGCTGAAGCCGTGGTCAGTTGCCAACTGGTGGACGCCGCCCGCGGGCGTGGCGGGTCGGATGGCGCCGCAGAGACGGACGAACCGGAATAAGCTCCCGTATGGCCAAACGCCCGCAGCCAAACATTCCAGCTCAGCCTGACTCCCCGCCAAAAACTTCCGCACTGGTTCATCCCACGGCCATCATCGATCCTGGCGCGAAGATTCATCCCTCCTGCAAGATCGGCCCCTATTGCGTGATCGGCCCGGAAGTCGAAATGGGCGAAGGCTGTCATCTGGTTTCGCACGTAGCCATCGAGGGACCGGCGAAAATCGGCTCGGACAACGGCTTCTTTCCTTTCTGCTCGATCGGCATGGCGCCGCAGGACATTACTTACGCCGGCGAACCCACCCGGCTCGAGATCGGCGACCACAACGAGATTCGCGAGTTTGTCACCATCAACCGGGGCACGGTCAAGGGCGGCGGGGTGACGCGCGTGGGCAGCCACACGCTGGTCATGGCCTACACTCACATCGCGCACGACTGCGTCATCGGGGACCACGTCATCCTGGCCAATGCCGCCACTCTGGGAGGTCACATCACGGTCGGGGATTGGGCGGTGGTGGGAGCGCTGTGCCCGGTGCACCACTTTGTCCGCATCGGGGCGCACTCATTTATTGGCGGCGGCACGACCATTACCCGCGATGTGCTGCCGTTCTCGAAGACCGCAGCGGCGCGGGACACCCATGCTTACGGACTCAACGCCGTGGGACTGGAGCGGCGCGGCTTCAGCAAGGAACGCATCCGCAAGATTCACCATGCCTACAAACT
>DATGYF010000335.1:0-3449 GCA_035298145.1 Terriglobales bacterium
TTCTTGGTGGCCATGGTCTTGTCCACCCATTCGTCGGCAGTCTTCAAATCCGCCGCGTGGGCCGCCGGATCATCGCACTGCAAGTCTCCCCGCTCGCGGTACAGCAGGTTCAGATAAGCCATGGCGTCGTCGTAATCAGGACGCAACTGTAGTGCCTTTTCCAGCTCCGCAATTCCATCTTCAATCACGGCCGAGCTCTTCGCCCGCAGGTCTTCGCAGACCTTCTTGTTGGCCTTGTCCTTCATGATCCATTCGTCCGGCTTGAGTCCTGCCTTGGCGCGCTCTTCCATGCGGGGCTGGTAACTCTGCGTCCAGTCGATGACCGCCACCGAATAGTACGGTTCCGGATCATTGGGATCGAGGGCAATGGCCTTGCGGTAGTACGTCTTGGCATCCTCAAACTTCTTCATCTGCAGGTAGAGGTAGGCGATACCCTTGACGCTGTTGATGTTCTTGGGATCGCGCTCCAGCACCGCCTCGTACTGGTCAATCGCGTTCTGTCCCATGCGATTGTTGTCTTCCGCGTCCACGCCGGGAATATATTGCTGGGCAAACGCTGTGGCCAGGTAGAGGCGCGCGTTCAGCAAGGTCGGATCGAGCGACACCGCCTGCTGAAAGTGGTTGATGGCCTCTTCATACTTGGCGTTTTTGTAGGACTGCACGCCTTTGTTGAGCTGGTCGCGCGCTCTCAGCTTGCTGCAACCCGTGGTGGCCAGCAACGCCAAACCGAGCGCTGCCATCGCCAGCATTCGTATGCTTGTTTTCATTGCGCTGTAAGTCTCCCTTGCCAGAAATCGTCAGGCCTGTGCTTGTGCCAACGGACGACCCGCACGCGCAGGTGCCAGATGTGTGCGGTTGAGACCACCGGGCGGACCCGCGTCCGCCCCACCAGGGTGTACCAGAAAATTACAGGACTAACCGCCGGCTTCGATCTTGGCCGTAATCAGGCCCACCTTATCGACGCCCGAGGCGTGCGCGATGTCGATCACGTTGGCCACATCGGCAAACGGAACGGCGTCGTCGCCCTTGACGAACATCACCTTTTCCGCGCGCGTCTTGAAGATGTCAGTCAGGCGGCCCTGCAGATTGTCCCAGGTGGTTTCCTCCTGGTTGATCTTCAACGCGGGCGGCTGGCCTGCTCCCCGGTCAATCAACTGCACCACGATGGTGCGGTCCGGAGTCGTGTTCTTGGGGGCATTCGGCGGTGGCGGTTGGGGCACCAGCGCGTCCAGTCCCTTGGGGGTTAACGGCGTGATCACCATGAAGATGATGATCAGCACCAGCAGCACGTCAATCAGCGGCGTAACGTTCATGTCCGCGCTCTGACCGCCGCCCGATCCCATTGCCATTCCCATAACAATTCTCCTCGAATCTCTCGCTGCGAATGTCTGGCTACAATCTCCCGGCTATTGTCCGCCGCCCGGAGCCGCGGCTGGAGCCGCTGGCGGGGCAGGTGCGGCTGTCGTCTTGCGCTGTTCGGTCAGCAGACCAAGCTGGTCCACGCCCGCTGCCCGCACATTGTCCACGACCTCAACCACCGACCCGAACCGGGCCCGCGCGTCGGCCTTGACAAAGACCCGCTTGTCCACTCGATTGGCTAGGCGGTCCTTTACCTTGCCGGTCAGCTGGTCAGCCGGAAGTTTGTCCGTCCCGAAGTAAACCGTCCCGTCGCGCATCACCGACACCAGCAGGGCGTCTTCTTTGTCGGCATCGGGCATCGACTCCGGATTGTTGACCTTGGCCATGTCAACGCTTACACCGTGTTGCAACATGGGCGTGATCACCATGAAGATGATCAGCAACACCAGCATCACGTCCACCATCGGGGTCACGTTGATGTTGGAGTTGACCTTGACTCCTTCGTTCCGTTTGCTTAATGCCATAAAACTCTCTCCTGGGCGCTCACTTGCAGCGCCCGAGCTGAGGATGATGCTCAGCGCCCCGGTCTCTTGCACCTCACGCCCTCAACCTCAAGCCCTTAAACCTGGCGCCGGGTTTTGCCCGGCGCCAGGTCAGCCACTCTGAGGTATGCAGTCGGGACCAGTGCTTAGCTGCGGCGCATTCCCCGCCGCTTCAGGAAATAATCGATCAGTTCGCTCGACGAGTTGTCCATTTCCACGTCGAAGGCTTCCACGCGTCCGGTCAGATAGTTGAACATCATGACGGCCGGGATGGCGACGAACAAACCGATCGCGGTGGTCACCAGCGCTTCCGAAATACCGCCGGCTACGGCTGCCAGACCGGTGGCCTTCTCGGACTGAATACCTTTGAACGCGTTGATGATGCCGACCACCGTGCCCAGCAGTCCCACGAACGGGGCTGTCGATCCGATGGTTGCCAGTCCGCCCAGGCCGCGCTTCAGCTCGGCGTGAACAATGGCTTCGGTGCGCTCCAGAGCGCGCTTGGAAGCTTCGATGGTTTCGCCCGGAATTTCTCCGCTTTCCTGGTGAGCGCGGAATTCCATCAGGCCCGAGGTGACAACCTTGGCCAGGTGGCTCTTCTTGTTGCGCTCGGCGACTTTGATGGCTTCTTCGATCTTGCCATCGCGCAGGGCGCCGGCCACGGCCGGAGCAAACGCACGCGACTGTTTGCGCGCGGCGCTGAAGGCCATGGCGCGATCAATCATGACTCCGATTGACCAGCCCGACATGACGAACAGAATGATGACCACTGCCTTCGCTGGAATTCCCATCTGGTGCCACAGCGAAATCGGGTCCCAGCCCACGGCCGCCTGCTCCTGGAAAAACCAGGCCGCCATGGTGGACATATGCGTAAATGCGAGTGCTGCTAGATTGGCTACGAACATGAGTCGCGTTCCTCCTCAGAGCTGGTCAGATTGCAAAACTATTTCATCCTGCGAAAACTGCCTTGCGGCTTGGCCGACCGGAGTCTACCCCCCGGCCAGGGTAAAGTTAACTGTGATCTGCGTTTCCACTTCCACCGGTTCGCCGTTCAGAATGTATGGCTTGTACTTCCACTGCTTCACCGCCTCAATGGCGGAGGGAGCCAGCATGGGGTGGCCGCTGATCAGGCGTAGATTCTGAATCGTGCCGTCCTTGCTGATTTCAGCCTGCAGCAGCACTGCACCTTGGATGCGTGCCTGCCGCGCCAGGGGTGGATACGTGGGCTGAATTTTACGAATCAGCAGGCCCTGGGTCACGCCCTGCGAAACCCGAACACGCTGCGGAGTGGCCACCTTGGGCACTGCAATCGGGGTCGAGTTGATAATACCGCCGATCACTCCGCCCATTTGTCCGCCGGCCGCGCCTGGGACACCGCCCACCACGCCCGCCATGGTCGAGACTGGCGGCGGCGCCTCTTCTTCCTTGATCATCTGGACTTTTTCCGGGATCTTGGTGGGGGTCCGCAGTTGCCCGTTAATGATGTCAGTCTGGATTTGCTTTACCACCTTGATCTGCTGAGCGGCGGGTGGCGGTGGGGGCGGCGGC
>DATGYF010000336.1:0-4237 GCA_035298145.1 Terriglobales bacterium
CTATTCCACCGATGAAATCGAAGCCGTGCTCGCCCACGAACTCGGTCACCATGTGCACCGCCACATCTTCAAAAGTATCCTGGTGCAGGCTGGGGTTACGTTTGTCGGATTCTGGGCGGCGAATCTGGTGTTGCACTACGCAGTTGACCGCATGCACATGTTCGAGACCCTGTCCGATTTTGCAAATCTACCGCTATTGATGCTGGTGGCCACCACGCTGTCCGTCCTGGTGCTGCCGCTGCTCAATGCTTACTCTCGTTTCAACGAGCGCCAGGCGGACCGCTATGCCTTCCGATCCATCCCAACCGTCCAGCCGTTTGTCTCCGCCATGAACAAACTGGCCGACCAGAACCTGGCCGAGCACTCCCCTGCCCGTTGGGTGGAATGGCTTTTTCACTCGCATCCAGCCATTTCGCGGCGGGTGGCGGCGGCCCAAGCCTGGGCAAAGGCAGCGCAGACGACTCCAAATCACCGCTCTCTTTAGGTGCGCACCGGATCCCCGCCCAGCCCCGCAGTCGGGTCTTATCAACGCAATAAATACTTTATAATCAATAGCTTACATTTTACCTCCCTGCCCCTCCCCAACTCGTCCGGATTCTGGGACAATAGTACATACCGCCAGCTGGGGCATTCCTACCTTCTTAACTGCGGCTGGAAAGCAGGTTTTTATGGCTTTGGACTCCGAAATCATCCTTAAGCTTCCCGAGACCGAGCGCATGACGCGGAAGGCGGCAGAGCCCGCGCTGCGCGGGTCTGTCCTTGTTCTGATCCAGTTCGACGTTTGCGAAGAGATCCGCCTCGACGAGTTGCGTCAGATTTTCGGCGCCCGCACCCTCGAACAGCCCAATTTCAAGCATCCCGCCCCGGGATACGTTCGCTATCAGCGGCCGCCGGTGGTTGAGCCCATCGAGCCCCTGATCCTGGACAGCGGCGAGCGCCTGGAAGGTCAGATCAAGTATTACGACTACGGCGTGCTCAGCGTGGTCTTCGAGCTGCCTTTTTCAGGTGACTGGGACACGCTGGTTCAAATGGGCAGCCGCTGGGTTTGGGACGTGGACTTTGAGAAACACGCATCCCGCATCGCCCGCCAGAGGCTGGAGCGCGCCGCCCCGGCCTTGGTCAAGCCCTATGCGGAATGGTTGAGCGAGGACTACTTTATTTTTCATGTCCGGGAGATTGCGGGCTCGCCCTCCGCCTCCGAGTTGTGCGCCTCCCACGGCGGATCCATCGCACAGATTGTGCGCGGTGAAACGGCACAGCTTTCGGATGGCGAGCGCAATGAGATTCTTCAGTCCCGCATTTCTTACTACCCCAACGACCTGGCGGTAATTGGCTGGAACGCCGCTTTCCTCTACGACACTGAGCCCGGCGCAGAGACTGCCATTCAACTGCTGGAGTACGCCAACTCGCAGTTGCTGGAATTCCGTCACTACGATGAATTGCTCACCCGCGAACTGGGGATGGTGTATGCCGGTCTCGACAAAGGCACGGGAATGCTGGCGCGCTGGCGCCTGGCCAGGGCCGCGACCAAACTGCATACCGTTCTGCTCGACGTGAACGAACTGACCGAGCGGGCCGACAATGCTATCAAATTTCTCAGCGACATGTTTTCCGCCCGTCTGTACAAGCTGGCGGCGGCCAAGGTCGGCGTTCCCGACTACAAAGACCTGGTCACCCAGAAACTGCAAACCGCCGAAGACCTTTATCGCTTCATGGTGGACCAGTTCAACCAGAGCCGCGCCTTCGTACTCGAACTCATGGTTGTGATCATCCTGGTCATCGAACTGGTCTTCTTCTTTGGCGGCAAGGTTTAAATGTAGGCGCTAGCGTCCCGCTCGTGCCGGGGCCATTCATCATTTAGCATCATTGGGATTGAAGACGCACGGGCGAGGACGCCCGCGCCTGCATCAATTAAGAGGGAGGACCATGCGAGGACTCAAGGACAAGCGCGTCCTGATCACCGGAGGCGCAAGCGGAATCGGGGCCGCAACCGCCGCACGCTTCTTGGAGGAAGGATCAGCCGTGGTGGTGCTGGACCGCGATGACAAGGGCCGGGCGCAAATCCAATCTCAACTTCCGAACTTGACGGGCACGGTGCATGCCGACGTCTCTGATCTGAAACAGGTGGTAGGGGCTTTCGTCGAGGCCGTGCGGCTGCTGGGAGGCGTGGATGTGCTGATCAACAACGCCGGCATCAGCATCCGCCATAACTTCCTCGACATCACTCCCGAAGAATGGGACAAGGTGATGGCGGTCAACCTCACCGGCGTCTTTTACATGGCACAGACTGCGGCACGGCACATGTGGGAGCGCGGCAGCGGCGTGATTCTGCAGACCGCGTCCACCAATGGCCTGGTCGGCCAGCCATACTATGCTGATTACAACGCCACGAAGGCGGGAGTCATCGAGCTGACCAAGTCCATGGCGCTTGAACTTGCGCCCAAAGTTCGCGTGTGCGCGGTCGCGCCGGGATACGTGCTCACTCCCATGCAACGCGCCGAATACACCGATGAGATGCTGGAAGCGGTAAACCGCAAAGTTCCACTGGGACGCCACGCCCAGCCGGAAGAGATCGCGGCGTTGTTTGCATTCCTCGCTTCCGACGATGCCGCTTACATCACCGGCCACGTGTACACCATAGATGGCGCAGAAACCGCCGGAGGCCTGGCCAGCCGCTGAGTTGGTGGGGATGTTGTGTGGTCGCGGGCGACTCGCCCGCGGCTTTTGACTTTGACTCGAGGCTTTCGCGGGCGAGTCGCCCGCGCCACACAAGACAGGACAGCACCTGCAACGACCGGAAAATCTATGCCGCAGAATCAGCTGCAGGGCAAGACCGCTGTCATCACCGGCGCTGCTTCCGGCATTGGACGAACCACTGCCCGACTCTTTGCCCGTGAAGGTGCCGCAGTTGTCCTCACCGATATAAATGAATTGGCCGGACATGCTGCAGCCGCCGAAATCACGGAGCAGGGCGGCCGCGCCATCTTCGAAGCCGGTGACGTGACCCTTACCGCCGACTGCAGACGCGTGATCGAACGCGCTGTCCGCGAATTTGGAGGCATCCACGTCCTGTTCAACAACGCCGGCATCATTCGCCGCGCCTCCGTGGTCGAACTCAGCGAAGCCGACTGGGACCGCGTGATGACGGTCAACGTAAAGGCCATTTTTTTGATGTCCCGCCAGGTCATCCCCGTCATGGCAGCGGCGGGAGGAGGGTCCATCATCAACACCGCGTCCGGTTGGGGGCTTGCCGGCGGGCCGAGAGCGGCGGTGTACTGCGCTTCCAAAGGGGCGGTCGTCTTGTTGACCAAGGCCATGGCGATCGATCACGGCCCGCAGAATATTCGCGTAAACTGCATTTGCCCGGGCGATACCGACACTGCCATGCTGCGCCATGAGGCCCAGCAGCTGGGGGAGCCGGGCGACAAATTTCTGGCGGAAGCGGCAAAGCGGCCGCTGGGACGGGTGGGCAAGCCGGAAGAGATCGCGCAAGCCGCGCTGTATCTGGCCAGTGATGCGTCGTCGTTCGTAACCGGCACGGCGTTAGTGGTGGACGGAGGCGGGCTAGCGGGATCCACGTAGGGACAGACGTCCTCGTCTGCCCAGCGGAGCAAAACTCCGCAGCGGTTTTCTGGCTGCGCAGTCTGGCGAGCTGCGCTCGCCCGCCCAGACGGGACGTCTGGGCCTACGCAAGTCGCGAAGATTTATGCGTTTGCAGGATAAAGTCGCGCTTATCACCGGAGGTACCTCCGGCATCGGCGAAGCTACCGCCGTTCTATTCGCCAAAGAGGGCGCCAAAGTCGCCATTACCGGCCGCAACGAGAAGCGCGGCCATGCTGTTATCGAACAGATCTTGAACGGCGGCGGCCAGGCCATCTTCCTCCGCACCGACGTGCGCAAGGCGGCCGAATGCCGCCGCGCCGTCGAGGAAACGGTAAGGTCCTTCGGACGCCTCGACATCCTGTTCAACAACGCCGGCGTTTTCAATCCTCACACCACGCTCGATTGCAGCGAAGAAGAATGGGACCTGCAAATTGACGTCAACCTGAAAGGCACTTTCCTGATGTCGAAGTTCGCTCTGCCCGGCATGATCGAGCAGGGCAGCGGCGTGATCATCAACAACAGTTCGGGTTGGGGAATCGTGGGCGGAGACGCTGCCATCGCCTACTGTGCCTCGAAAGGCGGGGTTGTGTTGCTCACCAAAGCCATGGCCATCGATCACGGGCGCCAGGGTATC
>DATGYF010000337.1:0-7059 GCA_035298145.1 Terriglobales bacterium
GGTTTGCCGGAATTCCTTGGCGTTAGCCCAGTCGGCTCTCTTCTTTTCCATCTTGCCGTAGGGATTGCCGCGACTCTCCAGCGCCTTCAGCGGTTTCTGCAGGGACTGAGGCACGTTCCCGTCATCGATCATGCCCCGGCGCAGATCGACAATCTTGTCGATATACTCGACCAGCAGCGGGCACTCTTCTTCGCAAGCGCCGCAGGTAGTGCAGGACCATATTTCATCCTCTGAATAAAGGTTGCCAATCAATGGCTGGTGGTTGGTCGATTTACCGAACATCGGGTAATGCTGGAAAGCGTAGTCTCTCGCCTTGGTGGTGATAAACCTTGGTGACAGCGGCCTTCCCACGGCATTGGCCGGGCAGTTATCCGAGCAGCGGCCGCAGTCCGCACAGGAATAGAAGTCAAGCATGTGCTTCCAGGTGAAGTCTTCGAATGTCTTCACTCCAAACGATTTCACCTGGTCGAGATGCTCATCGCTAACCCCGTATCTCACCGGCTTCACCGTGCCCCGTTCCAACTTCGCAAAGTAGAGATTGAACAGCGAGGTTTCCACGTGGAACTGAATTCCAAATGGCCGATAGCACAGCAAGAAATAGAAGGTCACTTCATGGAGAAGATAGGCGCCGAAATAGACATCCTTGAGTGCAGACAAAGAACTGGAAGCGAGAAGGCTCTTCAGCATCCACGGCAATGACCAGGCCGCCAGCAATTCAACGGCTTGGCCCTGCTGTACTTGACCTGCTGCTCTTGCGGCGGCGAACAGGCTGTCAGCCAGCATAAGCACAGCGATCAGCGCCAGCAGGAAGATAGCGTCGGCGGTGTGGGCTTTACCGAATTTTTCCGGCACCGCATAGCGCGCTGGCTTGAAGACCAGCCGGCGCACGATCGCGATCACCATGCAGAGAAACACTACCGTCGCAGCATAGTCCGTAATAATGTTGTAAACGTGCCCGGCTTCTCCCGACAGTCCCGGCATCACAAAATTCTCCGAGACCCCGACAATCAGCACGTAGAAAGCGCGTATCACCAGGCAAATAAATCCGGCGAAAATGAATATATGAAGAATGCCGGCGACACGGTAACGCGGATGCTTCCACTGTGCCAGCCCGAATTTCAGGACCTTGCCCACCCGGGCCAGTGGCCGGTCAAAGCGAAGATCCCGCTGGGCCCGCAGGAGTGGCACCAGGCGCATGGCCACGATATAGGCAAATCCGGTGATGCCCAGAAGATGAATGATCAGGAACAGGGTCCGCCCTGAGGCCAACCAGGGTGTCACTTGCGTGGCTAGCTGAATGCCTTCCATGATCTAGACCTTCCTGCCCAAATCGCTAGGCGACTGATTGCACTAAGACACTTTCCTCTACTACCCTTGGCACCGGTGCCTCCTCTGATTCGGATGAGGAACGAACCGCCGGAACTGGAATGGGTACATGAGCCGTGCCTGCCCGAGACGTCGTCGTTTTCGACCTCTGCTTCTTCACCGGTGCCCGCTTCTTCCGCTCGGCCTTCTTTCGCGGCGCTGTGGCTCCAGCGGCGTCACGCAACTCCACGAAATTCTGTTTCACAAATTTTTCCCAACGCCAGAGATCTGGCGCTGCATGCACATCTCCGCTGAAACCGAAATAGACCATTCCGTTGTAGCTCAGGATGGCGCAATTAACCGCCATCTCCCCCCCGACCGGGACATAGGGATACCACTGCAGCATCTTGTGGCCGAGTAGATACAGGGGAAACTGTGGTCCCGGAACACTGGTACACACCATGTTGAAGGGTGTAAACGGCACCCGACTTATCATCGGTCCGGCGAACGCCTGCATTGGGCCTGGGAACACGCCGATCAAACCACCGAACAAACTGACCAACTCGGCGGCACGAGCGCGCTTGAGAAACTCCGTTCTCTTGTGTACCGCTGCGAGCAGCCTCTTCGGAGAGTGAATACCAAGCGGAATGGTGACCGGAACCAGCGAGATGTGGTTCCCCGGATTCGCAGGCCCATCGCTGCCGCGCAGATTGACGGGAACCATGATGCGAACCAACCGCCCCTTTACGCTATCGCCATGGTGTTCCGAGTAGTCTCGAATGGTCGCAGTCACCAGCGCGAGCAGGACATCATTGACGCTGGTTCCGCAGGCGTGCCGTATGGCCTTTACTTCTGCCAGCGGAATCTCCGCCCAGGCGAACTTCTGTGGCCCGCGGTAAATGACGTTAAAGCGTAAGCGCTCGGTGGACGTTGTGAGTTCGGGCAACAGGCTGGAGAACTGCTCCGTGGCCAGGTTCCCACCCGCCGCCGCGACTGTCCCCTCGGCCATGTCCAGTGCTCCTGACCATGCCGAGAGAATACGATTGACGAAGTCGGAATAGGAGCTAGCCAACCCTTCCAACAGTGACGTCGCGGCGTCGCGCGGCTCGGGGACGTGAGGCTTTCTCCTGGGTTTGCGCGGGGTTACTGCGTTCGGATCCATGAGCGCACTTACAATCCCGACTCCGCCTATCCCGTCGACCAGACAATGGTGCATGCGGATAATGAGCCCGGTACGATTACCTTTCACTCCGTGCACCAGGGTCAGGTCCCACAACGGGTGCTGCCGGTCCATCACCTTGCTGAAAAGATTTCCCGCGAGAGCTTTCAACTCGCCGTCGGTACCGTGCTTGAGCGTCACCCTGCGCACGTGATTGCGAAGATCGAACTCGGGATCGTATTCCCAGCTGGGAAGGCCAATATTGAAAGGCCGGCCCACCACACGCTTGAGGTAACGGGGAATCAGCGGCAGTTTCGATTCGACGAACCGTAGGCAAGCCTGGAACGGAATCTTGCCCTCGAGTACGCTGACACTGCCCACATTGAGCGGCATGCCTTCACGTTCGAGATTCAGGAAAACGCTGTCACCCCAGGAAAGGCGGTCGCCGTCTTTGTGGTTCTCCATACCAGCTCTCCTATATTCCGTTGCCGAACAGTCGCGTATCTCAGCTCACGAAAGAAAATCGCGATGCCAGCTTCACCAGCTTGAACACTCGGTAGACATCGACGCTGACACCGCGCAATACGATCTTTACGCCTTTGCCATCAGCGATGCCTGCGAACTCCTCCATCACCTTGAGCGAACTCGGCTGGATCCTGCGAATGCAAGAAAAATCCAGAAGCAGGTCGCCCTCTCTGCTATCCATTGTCCCCCCGGCCTCTTGCAGGGCTTGGACTGCGCGCTCTTCATCAATCTTCAGCCACTCGGCGATCGCTGCCATAAACACTCCTATCCACTACGCGGTTCGTTTCTGAAATGTCTTGGCCCCCTTGGTTAGGCCCCGGCCCTGATAAGCGCTCCTGAACAGATCGGCCAATTCGGTCATCAGTGGCATACGAGGATTCGACCGCCCCGAAGGATCGTCGAAAGCAAGGCTGGTTAACTCGGGAATCGCCCGCTCAAAGTCTTCCTTCGAAATCCCCAGTTCGGCGATCGAACGGGGAAATTCCAATTGATCCAGTAACTGCTCTACCGCCGTGATCAAATTCTTAACCTTTTCCTCCACCGTGTGACCGCCCAGACCCAGCAGATCGGCGATGGTCGCGTATTTGTTGTGTGCGACATGCCCCTTCTGGTAGGGCGAGGGCACAAACTTCGTGGGTACGGCCGCGTTGTACGCAATGACGTGCGGCAACATGAGGGCATTGGCGCGGCCGTGCGCCACTCCAAAGTGCGCCCCGAAGGCATGCGCCAGCGCATGATTCACGCCCACCGAAGCGTTGGAAAACGCCATCGCCGCAATGCAGGCCGCGTTGTGCATCATGCAGCGCGCCTCTTCATCGCGGGGATGCTCGTATGCGATGGGCAGGTACTTGAACACCATTCGAATCGCCTGCATGGCATTGCAGTCGGTATAGGGCGAAGCGTAACTGGAAACTGCAGCTTCCAGAGCGTGGGTCAGGCAGTCGATGCCGGTATCCGCGGTCAGGCCCTTCGGCATGGACAAAACAAACTGGGGATCAACGATGGCCACATCCGGAGTCAGCGAGTAGTCGGCCAGGGTCACTTTGCGCCTGCGCTCTTTGTCGGTCAGGACGGCAAAGGGAGTGACTTCGCTTCCGGTTCCGCTCGTGGTGGGAATGGCCACTAACCGCACTCGATTGACCTTCTCGGTCGGGTACTCGACCACGCGTTTGCGGAGATCCAGAAAAGGCGCGGCCAGCTCTTCCAGGTCAGCCTCCGGCGACTCGTACTTGAGCTTCATGATCTTGGCTGCATCGATCACCGACCCGCCGCCCAGCGCAATGATCTGATCCGCCTTGTAGAAAGTGAGCGCCTCCACTCCCTGCATGATCACCTTGATCTCGGGCTCTGCATCGGGAATAACCGAGATGTGGACGTGAGTTTGCGGTGAGATGTAGCGTCGGACGATGTCCACGTGGCCAAACTTCTCTAAGGACGGGTTGGTAATAATGATGGTGCAGCGCGACGGTAAATCGCGCACATTTTCGACCGCGTTCATGTTGAAATAAATCTGATTGGGAACCCGGTACCACATATGGGCTTGAGTCCTCCGGGCCACGCGCTTGATGTTGAGGTAGTGATAAATATTTGTGTTATCGGTTGTGCTGTTGCCGCCGCCGGTCCCGCATCCGAACGAGAAGGTGGGCACCAGATCGTTGTAAACCCCGCCCAACGCTCCGACAGAGCCCGGTGAATTCACAATGATCCGCCCCGCATTCATGACCTCACCGAACTTGCGGATGATTTCGTCGTTGCGCGAGAAAATAACCGCCGTATGTCCCAGTCCGCCGGCATGATTTACGTCCACGCACACTTTGAGCGCCTCATCGACGGATTTCGCTCGATAGACGGCGAGTACTGGGAACAGCGTCTCGGCTGACAGGGGATGTTCGCGGCCTACGCCATGAATCGGCGCAATCAGGAGTTTGGTGTCCGGCTTCACCGAAAGACCGGCAAACCGGGCGATGTCTGTGGCCTTCTGCCCGACCGCCATGCCTTGCATGAACCCGGTTTTGGGATCGATGACCGTCCGTCCCAGCAGTTCCGTCTCCTTCTCGCTGCAAATGTGTGCACCCAGGTCGGCAAATTTCTTCAACACCGGGTCGTAAATCTCATCGTCAATCACCACGGTTTGCTCCGAGGCACAAATGGTTCCGTTGTCGAACGTCTTGGAGACGATGATGTCCACCACGGCAGTGTTCAGGTCCGCCGTCTTCTCCAGGTAAACCGGCGTGTTCCCTGCCCCCACGCCCAGCGCTGGCTTGCCTGAGCTATATGCGGCTTTTACCGCGCCCGGCCCGCCGGTAGCGTCAATCAATCTCACGTCTTTGTGCCGCATCAGGTAGGCGTTGTCCTGCAGGGTGTGCGACTCCAAACAGCTAAAAACACCTTCGGGCGCGCCGTGCTTGAGCGCCGCCTCGTACATGATCCGTACCGCTTCGGAGCAGCAGCGCCAAGCGTTTGGGTGGGGACTGAAAATGACCGCATTCCGCGTCTTGATGGCCATGATGCATTTGAAGAGCACGGTGGAAGTAGGATTGGTAATCGGTGTGAGCGAGAAGATGACCCCGATCGGTTCAGCCATCTCCACCAGGTTGCGCTCCGGAATTTCCCGAATGATGCCGACGGTACGCTTGTCCTTGACGTAGTCGTAGGCAAACTCGGTCGCCACCATGTTCTTAAGGACTTTGTCTTCCATGACTCCGAGCTTGGTTTCTTCAACCGCCAGGCGAGCGAGATATTGAGCTTGCTCGAGCCCGGCCAGGACCATCGGCTTCACGATGCGATCGACGTCCTCTTGCGTGAATTGGGTAAAGACTGCGGCAGCGGTTCTGGCTTGACGGACGAGTCCTTCCAGGTAGGCAATCCGTTCTTCCGTGAGGCCCTCTGCGGCAACTGGGATCAGGACCCGCTCTCGCACTGCTTCACTTGTATTCATTTGCCGCCCTCCTAGTGACTTGCCCTGTTGCCGGCCACCGCGACGCTCGGCTGGTCTTCGCCGCGAAACGGTCGTCAGTTTCTACGCGTAGTCGATCGGATGCCTCTCCAGCCAATGCTCATCACGCACCTTGCCCATATTCCTGAAAGCATTACTGGTGACGCACTCAGTCAAACCTCGGGTTTTCCAAGCGATACCCGCGCCAAGCCCGATAGCCCAGCCCAGAAAGCCGAACACCAACGCTCTGCCAATAGGGCGGCGGTGGTCTCCTGGGTAACTGCCCAACAGGCCAATGCACGCTCCAACCGCGGCAGGCTTCAGAGCATTTCGAACTTCTTCACTAAGAAATGGAGTAAGAGATCTTCCTTTGAGGAATGCTTCTTCACCGCAACGTGCTCCCTCCAACGCAGAATGCAGAACCTTTCGCCCGTATTCAAACCCGGACTTCGACCAGGTGTGTGGTTCCATCGCAGTTGCCTCACTTTCTTTGCTGATCAGGGTTACCGTGTTCAAGTAAACCATCGGGGATAAGTTCAGGCCGTGCCACACATCACGACTAACTGTGAGCGTAGTCACAATGGAAAACACCTGCTGGCTTCAAGGCTCGGCAGGCTCTCGCGTGCATTGAACTTTACCGGTGAAGGGGCTCGCGTCCGCGAAGGGGTACGACTTCAGTGGAGTTGGGCAGTGAGAATCAAGACTCGATGAAGGTCTCTCATCGATGCGTAGAAGCGGCTCTCTTCCTGGACCCCGAATTCCACTTAGATCCGCACCTCGGCGGCAAAGGAGCAGACCGACAGGTGCTCTTCCATGTCGTTCCTGGAGCGTTCCATATCGACCTGTTGCTTAGCCGCAAATTCCGTGCTGATTTGATAAAGCACTGCCGAACGAGCCGCAAAATACCCGGTTAGCTTGGATTCGAAGACCTGGCTGAGACTCTCGCACTCCGGACAATTTCTCATAGGCCACTCCTGGGAACAGTTCCTCGAAGCCCCTGGAGGCCGACCGCGGTCGTTCTTCTAGGGTTCAAGCTTCAATATCTCCTGCTCGGCCCGGAGCCAATCCTGCTTGTCCTTGCCAGGCTCACAACCACGGCCTTCGTAGAGCTGATGGGCGCGTCCTCTAATCTTGT
>DATGYF010000338.1:0-9577 GCA_035298145.1 Terriglobales bacterium
CCGCTGAGCAATTCGGTCTTGGCGCCGTTGGAGATGCCGATATTGACCGCGATCTTCTTCTTGCCGTCCTTGGCGCTGGGGTCGGGAATTTCAACCGACGCCTTCTTGTCTTTGTCGTAAATAATCGCGCCTTCGGGAATCTGAAGAACGTTCTTGTGTTCTTCCAGAATGATTTCCGCGTTGGCGGTCATCTCAGCCTTCAACTCACCGCCAGGGTTATTGATGGAGACGCGTACCTCAAAGGTAGTGACGTTATCTTTCTCCACGCCCATGGGTGAGATTTTGGTGACTACACCGTTGAAGGTCTTGTCCTTGAAAGACTCGACCTTGATGCGCGCGGGCTGGCCCAGATACACCTTGCCGATGTCGCTCTCGTCCACTTTCCCTTTCACATAAACCGAGCTGGTGTCTCCCAGGGTCATGACCAGGGTGGCGGAGGAGCCCAGCACCAGGATCGAGCTCACTGCATCGCCCATTTCCACGTCACGCGACAGCACAACTCCATCGATGGGAGAGACGATGTCGGTGTAGCTCAGTTGTTCTTCAAGTTGCTTAAGGTTGGCACGGTCTTGTCCCAGTTGTCCCCGAGCCTGGGCAATCTTTGCTTTGAGGACAGTGGCTTGCGCTTTCGACACGTTCTGCTTGTTTAAGGCCAGTTCGTAATTCTTTTGGGCATCCTCCAGGGCAGAGGTGGAAACCACGCCTTCCTTAGCCATTCCGACGGCACGATCGTAGGCGCGTTTGAGCAGGGGCACGTCGGGTCCTTCAGCGTCCACTTTCGCCCGCTCGTAGTCGGCCTGGGAACTGGTCAGGCTGGCTTCGGCGGACTCGACGGCGGCGCGCGACTGTTCTACCTGCGCCTCGATTTCTACTTTGTCCAATTGGGCCAGGAGTTGGCCTTTTTTGACTTTATCGCCGGCGTCCACCAGCAGCTTTTTGACGATTCCGCTGGCCTTGGATTTGACCTCGACCTTGGTGATGGGCGTGACTTTGCCGGTGGCGACCACGCTCTTGGCCAGGTCACCCTTTTCCACCTTCTGCAATTTCGAAGGGTCGATCTTGTTGCCGCCTCGCGTGGCCGCAATCAGCCCGCCGGCGATCAGGAGGACAAGCACCAGTCCAATGCCGCCATAAATCAGCCGCTTTCGCCGCTTCTTGCTGCTGCCGTTGCCGTTCACGTCTGCCTCCTGAATTGATATTGCCTGCGTCTTTAATGATTACGAACGAGATATGCAGTTTGTTCCCTGGATCGTCGCAGCTCATCATCTGGGTCAACACAAAGCCGGGTCAACGCTGGATCAACAAGACACGATCTTACAGATTAGACACGCGAAACCTCGAAATGGAAGCAGACAACCTCCAGGGAGTTGGACGACCGCGGCGAGGAATAACTCTCATTCTACAAGGCCTTAGTGCTCCAAGCCATACCATTCCTCTTTGGAATGTTAGAATTAGCCCTTCATGATTGCCTACGTGCTGCTGCGGGTGTTCCTCATCCTGCTGCTGGTGGCGGCCAACGCATTCTTCGCTGCGGCGGAATTCTCCCTGGTCAGCGTGCGTGATACCCGTATTCAGCAATTAGTCGCGGCCCGGCGCATCGGTGCCCGGATTGTGCAGAAGCTGCACCGCAATCTGGACGAAGTGGTCAACGGCGTCCAGCTGGGAGTCACGATCGTCAGCCTGACCCTGGGCTGGGTAGGCGAACCGCTGCTGGCGCAGATGATGCTCGGCCCGGTGCAGGACCTTCCCCACGCCTCGGTTTACGCTCACGGGATTGCGATATTCATCGCTTTTGCGCTGATCACCTGCCTGCACGTCATTCTGGGCGAACTGGTGCCCAAATCCCTGGCGCTGCAGCGTTCGGAGCAGGTCGCGCTTGCGGTCGCCGGGCCCATGGATGTCTTCCTCACCCTGACCCGGCCTTTGCTTTATGTCATGAGCCGGGCGGCGGGGTGGGTGTTGCGCGCGTTGGGATCGAGGCGCATCCGGGAGGGACCGGTGCATTCGCCCGACGAACTGAAACTCATCGTGACCGCCAGCCGCCAGTTTGGCGAGATACCACCCTTCCAGGAAGAAATGATTCACCACGCGCTGGAGCTGGACAACGTCACAGTGCGAGAGGTGATGGTGCCTCGCCCCGCCATTTTTTCGCTGCCCGGCGACCTTACGATCTCCGACGCCCTGGCCCGTGTGGTCGAGGAGCAACACTCGCGGGTCCCGGTTTACGATCCGCAGCGCGGCCCGGAGCACATCGTCGGCGTGCTCTACGCCAAAGACCTGATGCGCTGGACCCGTCTTCGACTGAGCACCGTTCCCGATCAACCGGCGGCCGGTCGGGTCTCGGCCATGAAGATCAGCCAGATCATGCACGATGTGCTGGTCGTGCCTGAGACCAAGGTCCTCACCGAATTGCTGGAAGAATTCAAGGAACGTAAACGCCACCTGGCGGTGGTGGTGGACGAGTTCGGTTCAACCGCGGGAGTGATCACGGTCGAAGACGTCCTGGAGCAGATCGTGGGCGAAATCGAAGATGAATTTGATGTTGCCCCGGCACAACAGGCCCTGGTGGAAGGCGAGATTGCAGTCTCGCTCGAAGGATCGGTAAGCATCCGCGACCTGGAATCGCAATATCAGCTTTCGCTTCCCCGCGACTCCGGCTTCGAGACCCTGGCCGGTTTCATCCTGGCCCGCCTGCAGCGGATTCCGCGACAAGGTGAGAGCTTCGAATACGAAGGCCACCGCTACACGGTGCAGGAGATCGAAGGCCACCGCATCGCCAAAGTGAAGATTGAAAAACTGGAGGCTCGACCTGCGACCCAGGCGGGAGACTGAGAACCGGGAACCCAAAACCAGCAACTGGGTTTGAAAAACAATCCGTTGAACCAAAAAATCTAGCCGTCACCGACTGACAGATGCCCCGATACTTCCTTCTCCGCGTGCTGTACACGCTGCCCGTGATCTGGCTGGTAGTCTCGCTCGTCTTTCTTCTGATTCACCTCGTGCCCGGCGACCCGATTCTTCAAATGCTGGGAGAAGGCGCTCCCGTAACTGATGTGCAGGCCGCCCGCCATGCCTATGGTCTCGATCTTCCCCTGGGCCGGCAATACCTGAACTATTGGGGAGGGGTGCTGCGCGGCGATCTGGGACCATCATTGCGGTTTAACCAGAGCGTTACCCGCCTGATTGCCCAGCGTTATCCTTACACCCTGGAGTTGACCCTGGCGGCGCTGCTGGTGGCCATTCTGCTTTCGGTCCCGGCGGGCGTGCGATCGGCGCAACGGCGCAACCAGTGGGACGATCGCGCTCTCAGCGTGGTCAGCCTGTTTGGCCTGTCCTTCCCCAACTTCGCCCTGGGCCCCATTCTCATCCTCTTCTTTGCCATCAAGCTGGGCTGGCTGCCGGTTTCGGGATCGGGCGGCTTCGCACACATGGTGCTGCCCGCGATCACCATGGGTGGGGCGCTGGCTGCGATCCTGACCCGCATGGTGCGCACCTCCATGCTGGAAGAATTGGGCCAGGACTATATCCGCACGGCCCGGGCCAAAGGGCTGTCGGAACGCAAGGTCGTCTATGGTCACGCGCTACGCAATGCCATGATCCCCGTGATCACGGTTCTGGGCCTGCAGTTTGGCGCGCTGCTCGCCGGCGCGATCGTGACCGAAACAATTTTTTCCTGGCCGGGGATCGGACGCCTGACGATCCAAGCCATTTCCAATCGTGACTACTACCTGGTGCAGGGCTGCATTCTGGCGATTGGGTTGACATATGTAGCGGTGAATTTTCTGACGGATTTGCTTTATTCGGTGGCGAACCCGCGGATACGGCAATGATCCCAAGGTAGCGCCGGCGTCTTCGCCGGCTGTCCGGCTGGGCGTCTCGCCTGCGCCGGGGGCAGGATGCCCCCGAACCAGCCGGCAAGATGCCGGCGCTACTTGGTTCGCTGACCATTCGCCCTCAAGCGATTCAAAGGCCTGATGGGCGAGAATGCAGGGAAGCTCTCGTTCTCAGGTCATTGTGAGTGACTTGTCGTTTGCGGCTGTTTTTTTTGCGCTCGTAGCGGTAGAAGGCATTTGATCATGTCCACGCTCTCCATCTCGCTGCCGCGCGCTGTCCGCCGCAACCCGCTGGCGGCCACCGGGGCAGTGCTGGTCGTCATGTTCGTGATCTTCGCCCTGTTCGCGCCGTGGATTGCGCCCCAGGATCCCGCTTACATCGATCTGCCGACACGCCTCTCGTCTCCGTCGTCCGCGCACTGGTGTGGAACCGATGAACTGGGACGCGACATCTTTTCCCGCCTCATCTATGGCTCCCGTATCTCAATGCTGGTGGGCAGTTCGGTGGTGGCACTGTCGCTGGCTCTCGGGCTGATCGTGGGATCGATCGCCGGCTATTACGGCGGCAACATCGATCGCTTCTTCAACGTCGTGGTGATGAACGCGTTTCTTTCTTTTCCCGGAATTCTGCTGGCGATTGCTTTTGTGGCCTTCCGCGGTCCGGGAATTTTCAATCTGGTGCTGGCGCTCTCTCTGGGCGGATGGGTGGGCTACGCCCGCCTGGTCCGCGGACAGGTGCTGGCGGCGCGCGAACGCGAATTTGTGGAAGCTGCGCGGGCCCTGGGCGCGAGCGATTTGCGCGTGATCGTCCGCCACATTCTTCCCAACATTATTCAGCCGGTGGTGGTGCAGGCTGCGATCGGCATGGCGGGCGCCATCCTCGCCGAAGCCACCATGAGCTTCCTGGGCTTGGGGGTGGCGCCCCCCACCGCCAGTTGGGGAGCGATGCTGAACGACGGCCGCGCCCACCTGTTCGACGCTCCCCACCTCGTGCTCTTTCCCGCGCTCGCCGTCATGCTGGCGGTGCTCTCGTTCAATTTCATCGGCGACGCGCTGCGCGATTTCCTCGATCCGCGCTCGCGGATCGAAGTCGGACTGTAAAATATCCGTTCACGTTAGTTGCCATCTTGAGCTCTACCTGTAAGTGGTACGCCGCGGTGCACTAACTTTAGTAACCATCGGCAGCCCCGCGCAGGGCTGTGATTGCCGCCCTTTTCCGCAACATTCTCGTGTACCCCGTGTTCAAAGAAGTGGCCCGGATGACGGGCCAGCCGGACACCAAGGGAGCAAAGGGAAACCATTATGAAGATGCACGCCAAAGCCTTTATGTTGACCGCCGTAGTTGCGGGTTTGATGCTGCCCGCAGCGGCACAGACCGTCGCGCCTCCGCCGGGTACCATCCACCAGCGCAAGGAGAACCAGCAGGACCGCATCGCTCAGGGGGTCAAGAGCGGCCAGTTGACCGCGCGTGAAACCGCCCACCTGGAAGCACGCGAAGCCAAGATCAATAAGGAAGTGCACAATGAGCGCGTGGCCAACGGCGGCAAACTGACCGCGGCCGAACGGCGGCAGGTCAACCGCCAGCAGAACCGCACTTCGCGCGCCATCTATCGCAAGAAGCACAATGCGCGGGTACAGTAAGTTTGGTTCAGCGCAGTGAGACGCCTCCGGAAACGGAGGCGTTTTTTTATGTGGGCGCGAGCGCCCCGCTCGTGCGGTTTCCGCAGACGACCCGCCCGTAGGCTGATTCAAACGCGCTGGCGGTTATCCCGACTTCCTGCCAGAATTCTCCCGTGTTCGTTCCCGATCAGGCTGAGGAGCTAAACCATGATTGCGCGCATCTGGCGAGGGGTCACCAGCGAATCCGACAAAGACACTTATTTCGAGTATCTGCAAGCTACCGGCTTGAAGGAATATGCCGCCGTTCCCGGCAATCAAGGGGTGTGGGTCTTGAGACGCGTAAGCGGCGGCGAGGCCGAGTTCACCTTGATCTCGCTCTGGGAATCCTGGGATGCGATCAAGGCCTTCGCCGGCCCGGACCATGAAAGGGCGGTTTACTATCCCGAAGACAAAAGCTTTCTGCTGCATTTGGACCCCAAAGTCCGGCATTACGAAGTCTTGAGCTCTCCGCTGGGGTGAGCCTCCACTAGAGGCGCAAGTGCTTGAGGAGAGGGTAAATCTGGTTCTTGACAGATATTGCAAATTGTAATATTAATATTGCGATCTGAAGATATGAAGCTGGCCGAAAAATTACGTTACCTGCGCGAAGTGGAGGGCTCGCTGCGCGGCCTGGCCCGTCCCATGACCCAGCAGGAACTGGTGCGCGCCATCCGCAAGGAGCAGGGCCAGAGCATCAGCCAGTCCTATGTGTCGCAAATCGAGGGCGGGGTGCGACCGCACATAACGCAATCGACGCGCACCCTGCTGGCGAAGTTCTTCAAGGTCCATCCCGGATTTCTGGTGGATGACCCCGAGGGCTATCACACCGAACTGGTGTCCGACTTGCGCACCACCGAAGGCAAGCTCGACGTCTGGCTCTTGCAGGGATCGGAACGATTTGCCAGCGATCCCGAGGTAAGCGAAGTGCTGATCAAGGCGGCGCGGGAGAAGGACACGCGACGCTGCTTTCTGCTGCTGGGCGCGATCCTGGATACGCCGGGACTGGCGGAACGCCTGCTCGAGGCATTGCAGCCGGAGCATGGCGGCCGTCGGACCCACGGTAAAGCGGGGAGGCGACGCGTATGACCTGGGCGGATTTCTATCTGATTTGCTTCGCGGGGGGATTTTTCTTCAGCCTGCTGTCGTTTCTTGCGGGTGGCATGCGCTGGCATCTGCACCTGCCACATTTTTCGCATGTGCATGGGGCAACACCTCCGGTTGTCGCCGGCCATGGCGCTCCGGCAGGGCACTCAGCGGCTGCTGCGGGGAGTGCGGGAGAGGCTGTGAGCCACGGTCACGCCGCCCACGTTTCGCCGTTCAATTTCATTACCGCGACTGCCTTCCTGGCCTGGTTCGGCGGGACCGGATATCTGCTGACGCGCTTCTCCGGCGTCTGGTTCGTCACCGGGCTTGGCCTGGCCGTGGTCAGCGGCCTGGTGGGGGGAACGATTGTGTTTCTCTTTCTCAGCCGCGTCTTGATATCGCAGGAAGAGAGCATGGATCCGGCTGATTACGAAATGACCGGCGTGCTCGGCCGAGTCTCGGTCTCGATCCGGGAGAGTGGCACGGGCGAGATCATCTACTCGCAGGCGGGCACGCGGCGGACTTGCGGCGCCCGCGGAGTCGATGGAGCGGCCGTAGCGAAGGGAACCGAAGTGATGGTCACACGCTACGAGAAGGGAATTGCTTACGTACGCCCCTGGTCGGAAGTATCAGGTGGGGAAGAGTAAGTGTAGGCGCGAGCGTCCCGCTCGTGCCCGGTCGGCAAGAACGCCGGAGTAATGGTTTGCGGTGGGGTAAGCGCCAGGAGAGGTCAAATGGACAGCAAACTTTATCGCGCACTGACAGCGATGCTGTGGCTGGCACTGCCGTTGACCGCGTTGCAGTACTGGTCGGTGTGGGACCAGTTGCCCGGCAGAATGGCCACTCATTTCGGGGCTGCTGGCCAGCCCAATGGCTGGATGACGCGGGAGACTTCGCTCATTTTCGCCATGGTTGTGACCACGCTGCTCCTGGCGGCGCTGACCTGGGCGCTCATCCGGGTGCGCAAGCCCGATCTCCTCGCCTGGTCCCTGCTGGCCATGTTGTACGTGGTAATGGGCGCCCTGTTCAGCATCAACATTGAGGTATTGCGCTACAACCTCTACGGCCGCCCGCTGAACATTGTTCCTGCTCTGGCCGTGGTCTTCATCGCGGCAATTGCTTTAACGGCAGTTGCTCTGGTAAGCAAGCGCGGTGTCGAACTGCCCCGCCATGCAGATGTGGTCGAAGCGGAGGAAGTTCACGGCTCGCTGCTGTGGGCATCGGTTTTTAGCGTGCTCACCGCAGTCGAAGTTGGGGTGATCACTGTTATCCCGCTGGGCGGCCTGCGCTGGGTCATGGCTTTGCCGGCATTGCTGCTGCTGGGAGCGGCGGTGCTGGCCTGGGGCGGCTTTCACTATCGCTTCACCGGCCATGGAGTCGAGATCAGCACGCTGGGCTTTCGCCTGCGCTCTATTCCGCTCGAAAACATCAAGGCATATGCGGTTGCGCCCTGGAACCCGATGGGCGGCTACGGCATTCGCGGCATTGGAGAGCGCCGCGCCTATGTTTGGGGAAACACCGGAGTCCGGCTCATGCTCTCCGACGGAGAAGTATTCCTTGGCCATGGTGAGCCGGAAAGAATCATGCAGGACTTGAACTTGATCAGGCAAAACCAGAAAGCTCGCGAAAATACATGAAGAGAACGCATTTGATTTCCTTCGTGTAGCTTCGTGCCCTTTGTGGTTAAAGGGTCTTGTTGGGGGGCACTCGAAAGAGGAGGCGATATGTTCGGGTTTTCACACATTTTCGAAATCTGGGTTTTCGTCGGCCTGGGAGTCATGGTCATTCTGTTCCTGATGAGCGCCATGGCCAGGCTCTACCGCAAGGCTGGCCCGCATGAAGCCCTGATCGTTTACGGACTGGGCGGAACGCGGGTGGTGAAGGGCCATGGCACGCTGGTATTTCCCATGGTCCAGATCTGCCGCGAGCTCTCACTGGAGTTGATGTCGTTCGACGTGGCTCCGCAACAGGACCTCTACACCAAGCAGGGCGTGGCAGTCACGGTCGAGGCCGTGGCCCAGATCAAGGTGAAGTCGGATATGGAGTCCATCCTGACCGCGTCGGAGCAATTTCTCACCAAGACCGATCAGGAACGCGAAGGGCTGATCCGCCTGGTGATGGAAGGACACCTGCGCGGCATCATCGGGCAGCTCACGGTGGAAGAGATTGTGAAGCAGCCCGAGATGGTCTCCGACCGCATGCGGTCCACGTGCGCGGAAGACATGAACAAGATGGGCCTTGAAGTTATTTCTTTCACTATCAAGGAAGTCCGCGACAAGAACGAGTACATCACCAACATGGGCAAGCCCGATGTGGCCCGCATCAAGCGCGATGCCGACGTGGCCACCGCGGAAGCCGACCGCGACACCGCCATCAAGCGCGCGCTGGCGCAGCGCGAGTCCGCGGTCGCCAGAGCGCAGGCGGATCAGGAGCGGGTCCTGGCGGAAACGCTCTCTCTCGCCAAACAGGCGGAGGCGCAGCGTGATCTCGAAGTCAAGAAAGCGCAGTACGTCGAAGTCACCAAGCGGCAGCAGGCGCAGGCCGACAAAGCCTACGACATCCAGACCAACATCATGCAGCAGCAGGTCATTGCCGAGCAGGTGAAAGTGCAGCAGATCGAAAAAGAACAGCAGGTGAAGGTGCAGGAAGCCGAAATCAACCGTCGCGAGAAAGAGTTGATTGCCACGGTGCTGAAGGGCGCGGAGATCGAGCGTCAGCGAATTGAAACTCTGGCCCTCGCCGAAAAACAACGGCTGATGTCGGAGGCGGATGGTCATGCCTCGGCGATTCGCGCCCAGGGCGAAGCTGAAGCCGAGATTATTTTCAAGAAGGGAGAGGCTGAAGCTAAAGCCATGAACGTAAAAGCCGAGGCCTACCAGGAGTACAACCAGGCGGCGGTGATCGACAAGCTGTTCACCGGCATGCCTGAAATCGTGCGGGCGCTGGCCAGTCCGCTGGCCAACGTGGACAAGATCACGATCGTGTCCACCGGCAACGGCGAC
>DATGYF010000339.1:0-4892 GCA_035298145.1 Terriglobales bacterium
AGTAATATTCCAGTCCCAGGTGGGTGATCAGTTCTTCGCCCTTCAAATGCCGCAGGGTGTTCTTCAGCTTCATCAGCTGAATAAACAGATCATGCTCGGGATAAAGTCCGGGCGCGCTCATGGGCGACTTGAAATAGAAGCTCAGCCACTCCTGGATTCCCAGTCCGCGCAGCTGCTTGCTGCGCTGCGCCAGGTCGAGAAACAGAACCAGGTCGAGCACCAGGGGCGCGGCCAGAATCGAGTCGCGGCACAGGAAATCAACCTTGATCTGCATGGGATAGCCCAGCCATCCGAAGATATCAATGTTGTCCCAGCCCTCTTTGTTGTCGCCGCGCGGCGGGTAATAGTTGATGCGGACCTTGTGGGTGAACTTGCCGTAGAGCTCGGGATAAAGCTCCGGCTGCAGGATGTGCTCCAGCACCGACAGCTTGGACTCTTCCTTGGTTTTGAAAGACCCCGGGTCTTCCAGCACCTCGCCGTCGCGATTCCCCAGAATGTTGGTGGAGAACCAGCCGTTCAGCCCAATCATGCGCGCCTTGAATCCGGGCGCCAGGATGGTCTTGATCAGGGTTTGTCCCGTCTTGTAATCCTTGCCGCAGATGGGCGCCGACTTCTCCCGCGACAACTCCTGCATCACGGGCAGGTCCACGGTCAGGTTGGGGGCGCCGTTGGCGAAGGGCACGCCCTCCATCAGCGAGGCGTAGGCGTAGATCATCGAGGGCGCGATCATTTCGTCATTCTGGGTCAACGCCTTCTCGAACGCCTTCAACGACTGGTGGGCCGCCGTCTGCTCAATAAATGTTTCCGTCGAGCCGCACCAGATCGTGACCAGCCGGGAGGCTCCGGAGGTCTTCTTGAACTCCCGCATGTCAGCCCGCACCTGTTCCGCCAGGTCCATCTTGTTCTTGCCCTTTTTCACATTGGGGCCGTCGAGCTTCTTGACGTAATTGTGATCGAATACCGCCGTGCGCGGCTTGATCGAGGTTAGAAACGGCTTCACCTGGTCGAGCAGGTCCCGCTCCAGCACGCCCGCCTTGGACGCGGCCGCGTACATGTTGTCGTCAAAAATATCCCAGCCGGTAAATACCAGGTCGTTGAGCCCTGCCAGCGGAACAAATTCCTTGATCTTGGGCGACAGAGCATCCGTGCGCTTGCCCAGCCGGATCGTTCCCATCTGCGTAAGCGATCCGATGGGCTTGGCAATACCCTTGCGCACGGCTTCCACACCGGCGACAAAGGTGGTGGCCACGGCCCCCATGCCGGGAATCATGATGCCCAGCTTGCCCTTGGGCGCCTGGATCTCACTGCTGGCAGACTTCGACTCCGTCCCGCTTCTTGCGTTCTTCGGCCGCGTCGGCATGTTTAGGCTGCTTCCTCTTGGCTGATGGAAATTTAAGGCGAACCGCTATGTTCTCGTATTGAGTCAGCATTTGCAACCGCACGACCAGCGAATGGCTGCGGAAGCAACGTAAACGGCAGTACCCGGAGTTCTTTTAACCACGGAGGACACCGAGGACACAGAGGTAAACCAGCTTCTTCTCTGTGTCCTCAGTGCCCTCCGTGGTTAAAGCCTTTACTTGTCCAGATCCAGGGTCTTCACCGGCAAGTCCCAGTGCGCATCCAGAATCTCAAACCTTCGCTGTTCCTCGCGTTCATACGCCGCCTGATCGGGCCAGAGCTGCTTCTTCAAGGCATCTTCCTCCTCAAAGGGTTCGTTGGCCACGGTCGCGTTCTTGAACACGATGGTCACACGGTAGTCCCAGCGCCCGTCTTCGGTGGTGTGATAGCGGGGTTGGTCCATCCAGACCTTGAGCATGCGCCCCATTTCAACTTCCTTCTTGAGCAGCGGGTAATGGTTCTTTTTGAATAGGCGGAGAAATTCGTCCGCGTGCCCCCACTTGGTCTTGTAGTAGTACTCGACCACAAAGGGCTGGCCCGGCGCGGTAGTCGCGTTCTGCGCCACGCTGCCGGCAACGGCAATAATTGACATCACGAGTACAAGCAGAAAACGCTTCACGATTGATCTCCTCAGCGAAGGCATTGCAGATTTCAGACTATAGATTTCAGATTGTCGGGCACAGAAATCTGCAATCTGAAATCAACAATCTGAACTTTTGCGGGTGAGCTTACTCCGTCCGCATCCGGTTCTGCCAGTGCGACCACACAAACCAGATGATGCCGGCGGCGAGCGCGATTCCAATGACCAGGTCTAGCTGGTGGAAGTATTTTCCCAGCTCGCGCCAGTGCTCGCCCAGCTTCATGCCCAGCCAGGCCAGACCGAAACACCACGGCCACGACCCCAAAAAAGTATAGATGTGGAAACGGCCGCGGGGCATGCGGGCGATTCCGGCAGGCAAGGCAATGAAGGTGCGGATGACCGGCAGCAGGCGCGCAATCAGTACCGCCAGGTATCCCCAGCGCAGAAAGAAGCGGTCAGCCCAATTGAGTTCGCGGCGGCCCATCAGGATCCAGCGGCCGTACTTCTCCACCAGCGGCCGGCCGCCGTAGTAGCCGATTTCGTAGGCCACCAGCGACCCCAGATTGCAGCCGAGAGCTCCCGCGGTCGCCACCCACAGCAGTTTCATCGAACCTTCGTAAACCAGATAGCCCGCGAAGGGCATGATTAGCTCGGAAGGCAGCGGGATGCAAGCTGACTCGATGGCCATGAGCAGCGCAATCCCGCTGTAGCCCGTGGCTGCCACGACAGACTTGATAAACACAAACAGGATGGCAAGGATTTTTTCGGTCATGCCGGGAACATGATAAACGGGAATGCTGGTTTGGAATTGGGTTGGTGCCTGTTTTGAGCCAAATCGAAGGGACCCGCCCCAACCGCCCCACGGACGGCAAGGCTCAGAATGCGCCTTCCTGGGTAAAGGTGTATCCCGGAAGCGAAGCGCCGCTGGCGTTTTTGTTCACTTTTACCCGGACCGTGGCCACATCAGGCGCCGACAAGCCCGCCGGGCGCAACACCGCATACTGGGTGAACACTTCGCTGTACATCTTGGTGACAAGGTAGTCCTTGCCATCGCTGTCGTTCCGCCACACCTGGCCGAGCTGGATGGATTTCACCGCCACGTCAAAACTCCTGCATCGCTGGAAATCTCTTTCAGGGTACCGGGACAGGCCCAGCCCGTCAATTAGGCCGGTGGTTCCGCAGCATTACGAAAGGCTAGGCAAAGAACGTGTGGGAACGGGCACTCCTGCCCGTCCGGGCCGTCCGCAGGACGGCTGGATTTTGTCAGCAACACCACAGTTCACTCTTTGCTAAGATTGTGCCTCGCTTTGGAGGAGCTCTCATGCCCCGCGGCATCACCCCGCGCCAACCGGCACGAACTGGACGCCACGAAGGTGCTCGCAAGGCTGCTCCCCGGGGGAAGCCAGGCGTCCTTCGGACGCCCCGGACGGGCAAGAGTGCCCGTCTTCACACGTTCCCTGCTGCCCCGAAGAAATCAGCCAGCAAGATTGGCTACATACCGACCGCACCCGGCCGGGTCCAGGAAATTCTTCACCGCCTCAACACTCTCTATCCCGACGTGACCTGCGCCCTGCACCACCACAACGCGTGGGAACTCCTGGTGGCGACAATTCTCTCCGCTCAATCCACCGACGTTCGGGTAAACATGGTTACGCCTGAGCTGTTCAGGAAATATCCCACGGTCGAGGATTTTGCGGCCCTCACACCCGAACAGCTCCAGCCGGACGTCCGCTCTACAGGCTTCTTCCGGAACAAATCGAAGTCGGTCGTGGGAGCCGCGAAAAAGATCGTGAGCGATTTCGGCGGCCAGGTGCCCGATCAGATGGATCAACTCCTCACGCTTCCCGGCGTAGCCCGCAAGACCGCCAACGTCGTCCTCGGCTCATGGTTCAAGCAGAACGAGGGCGTGGTCGTGGATACACACGTCCACCGCATCAGCCGCCGCCTCGAACTCACGCGCAATGACGACCCGAAAAAGATCGAGCAGGACCTGATGCAGATCATCCCGCGCGAAAAGTGGACCCTGTTCTCTCACCAGATCATCTGGCACGGCCGTAGACTATGCATCGCCCGCCGCCCTAAATGCGCCGACTGTCCGCTCGAAAACATCTGCCACGCCGCCGACAAGACCTGGAGCACGGTCGAGATCCACAAGAACGCCAAGTAGCCTCATCAGTTCCAGTAATGTCATCCTGAGCGGAACCGGTCCATTCGCTTGCGAATGGGCCGGTGTAGTCGAAGGACCCCTAGCGCAACGATGCCCCCCTTCAACTTGCTGCGGGCTGTGAGTACGAACCAACCGTCGCGGTACGGTAGGGGTCCTTCGACTCCGCAGCTTCTTCGCTGCGCGAAGAAGCTACTCCGCTCAGGATGACAGCTGCTACACTTTTCCTATCACCTGTATGCGCACGCTTATCCTGTTGGCTATCGTCATTTCTATGAGCAGTCTTGCCCAGCCTCAGAAGCTTCCTGCCCCCCAGGCGATCACCGATCCCAAACTGATCACCAGCAAACCCAACGCGAACGTGGAACAGAACCAGCAGAGCCTGTCCATCGAACGCCTGTTCATGACACGTTCGGTTGGAGCCAGCACCTGGTCTCCGGATGGCAAGAGCATCGCCTTCGTCTCGAACATCAGCGGCCGCAACAATATCTGGCTGGTGCCCGCCACAGGCGGCTGGCCCACGCAACTCACCGTGAGCGACCAGCGCCAGACTCAGCCAGCATGGTCGCCCGACGGCAAATGGATCGCCTACATCTCCGACTACGACGGCGACGAGCAGTGGGATATTTTCTTCGTCTCGCCCAAGACCGGGCAGGTCATCAACATCACCAATACCCGCGAGATCGCCGAAGAGAGTCCAACCTGGTCGCCCAGCGGGCGCTATCTCGCTTACACGGTGAAGCCCAAGAC
>DATGYF010000340.1:0-2453 GCA_035298145.1 Terriglobales bacterium
GCACTCTTCCACCGCCAGCAATTCGTGGGAATTGAACTTGTAATAGCCCAGAGCGAACTGGGGCGCGGTCTGCACTTTGAAACGGGAGCGATTGCGATAGTTCCATGGCGGAGAAGGATGCACGCGCAGCTCGGCATTCAGCTCCAGGCGGGCAATGCGGCGCAGGTTTTCTTTCAGAATGGCAGCTTTGATCTCAAGCTGATGTTCGTAGTCGGTGAGCTGATAGTGGCATCCGCCGCACCGCTGAAAGTAGGGGCATCGCGGATCGACGCGCCGGGGAGACGCGGCGAGGATTCCGTCCAGTTGGGCGCGCGCGAATCCGGGCTTCTCGTCCTGGAGAGTTGCCTCCACAGGTTCGCCGGGCAGAACAAACGGCACAAATACCGCTTTGCCGGGACCTCGATCGTCGGCGGGAAGCCGCGCCAGCCCGTCCCCCCCATAAACCATCTTCTCGATATTGAGTCGCAAGCCTCGATTCTACAGGGACGGTGTGGAGTATGAGCGTTTCCCGGCTGACGCCAGCAGTCCGCGGAATTCCAGAAACCGGAAACCAGAAACTCGTCTTACCTTCCCTTCAACATCTCCACCACGCGATCAAAGTCCTCGAGGGTGGAGTATTCGATCACGATCTTTCCTTTTCCTTTGCGGTCGCGGATGCGGACGCGCATTCCCAGGGCGCGCTCCATCTCGGTCTGGGCCGCGCGCACATTGGGATCAACCCAGCGTGCCCGGTGCGCAGTCTCCTCTTTCAGCATGGGGACATTCGTCTGGTCCACCAGTTCTTCGAGTTGTGCCACCGACAGGTGCTTACGCACTGCTTCGTCGGCGATTTTCGTGATCAGGTCGGGATCGAGCAACTGCAGCAGCACCCGTGCCTCGCTGAATCCCAGGCGTCCTTCCTGCAGGTGCTGCAGCACCGCGGCCGGGAGTTTGAGCAGCCGCATGTAATTCGATACCGACTCGCGCGAAACTCCAACCCGCTGTCCGATCTGCTCCTGAGTCAATCCGAAATCACGGCTCAGCTTGGAGAACGCCGCTGCCTGCTCGATGCAGTTCAGGTCCTGCCGCTGCAGGTTTTCTACGACCGTCATCTCCGCTGCCTGCTGGTCGGAAACCCGCCGCACGATCGCGGCGATGGTTGTCTTCCCCGCCAGCTTCGAGGCACGGCAGCGCCGCTCGCCCAGAATCAGCAGATAACGTCCGTCCGTTCCCGGACGCACCACCACGGGCTGCACCACGCCATTCGCGCGGATCGAGTTCGCCAACTCCTCCAGCGCTTCCGGGCTGAAGTGACTGCGCGTCTGGTAGGGATTCTCCTCGATCTGCTCCAGCAGAATCTGGACGACGGCATCCCGCGCATCGGACATGGCGGGTATGTGTAGAGCGGGCGCCCCGCCCGCTTGAGCCTGTGCCGCCGCGCCCGCAGGGTTCATGGTTGTAGGCGAAACCACCCGCGGCCCGCCCGGCAGCAAAGAGTCCAGTCCTCTTCCCAAAGCCCGCCGCTTGTCGGGAGCAGCCTTCTCCGCCTCGTTCACCTTCTCTGCCGTAGTTGTCATGTTCCCCCGAATCTGGCGGCGCCCGCGTGGGGACAGCCGCCCTCGGCTGTCCGGCCGAGCAACGCTCGGCTACCGGGCTTGCGCGCGAACTAAATAGATATACATCAATCTAAAATATAGATGATCATCAATCTACTAGGCTGTCTTGTCCATCTCCTGTACCGGCACCGCGGCTACCACCGGCAAGTGGTGCGCGATGATCTCCTTGGCCAGGCGGATGTAGCTCTCCGCACCCTTGGAGCGCGGATCGTACAGCAGCGCCGGCCGCCCGTGGCTGGGCGCCTCCGCCAGGCGGATATTCCGCGGAATTGTGGTCTCACAGAGCTTCTCGCCAAAGAACCGCTTCAACTCGGCCATGACTTGCTGGGCCAGATTGGTGCGCTCGTCGAGCATGGTCAGGACCACGCCCTCGATGGTGAGTTCTGGATTGAAGCTGCTGCGGATGCGTTCCACGGTATCCATCAACTCGCTGATGCCTTCCAGCGCAAAATATTCCGCCTGCATCGGGATCAGCACCGCGTCGGCGGCAACCAGGGCGTTGAGGGTGAGAAGATCAAGTGCGGGTGGACAATCGAGCACGATGAACTGATAGCGTTCTCTACAAGAGGACAAGGCATCGCGCAGCCGAAACTCCCTACGCTCGGCGTCCACCAGTTCGATATTGGCGCCGATCATGTTCTTGTGCGCCGGCACCAGCCACAACTGCTCGATCTCAGTCGGTTGCGCCGCCTGTTCGGGACCTGCCGCCCCCATCAGCAAATGGTAGGTAGAAATCCGCTCCGGGTCCCTCACGAGGCCAAGTCCGCTGGTTGCATTCGACTGTGGATCGCAATCCACGAGCAGGGTGTTAACTTCGGCGGCCGCGAAAGATGCGGCCAGATTGATGGCGGTCGTAGT
>DATGYF010000341.1:0-3144 GCA_035298145.1 Terriglobales bacterium
GTAGAAACTGATCCCTGGCGTATTCAGTACTTCAGTGGAGTTCCTTGCCCGGATCATGTGGTCATTCCGACCGATGACGAACTGGCTTATCAGCAATTTCCGCAGCATCGCTGGATTTACAACAAGCTTCTCATATGTGAAACACAAGGACTAGATAATGCACCGCATGACATTATGCCCCGCCAATTCCCCGTTTTCAGCAAGCCCATTTACAATATGCGTGGCATGGGTGCAGGCAGCAAAATTGTTGCATCGCCAGAGCAGTTCCGGGCCGCGGTGCAGCCGGGACACATGTGGATGCCTCTTCTACATGGCGAGCACGTGAGCACCGATGCTGCAGTGATCGATGGCGAGCCGGTTTGGTGGCGGCATACCATCGGGAAAACTCTTGAGCAAGGCATGTTCGATCACTGGGTGATCCTTGGCGAGTCAAAACCCGAAATCGAAAGTTATTGTGGCGATTGGCTACGCCGCCACCTCAGAGGCTATACGGGCTGCGTCAATTTCGAGACCATCGGCACGAAGATTATCGAAGCGCACCTGCGCTTCGCCGATCAGTGGCCCGACCTTTACGGCGCGGGTTGGATCGATGCGGTTGTCGAGCTCTATGCAAGCGGCCACTGGCGATATCGCGATCAGGAACGCCGGAGCGGTTACAGTGTTGTCTTCTTCGGAGCGCATGGTCCGCATTATAAAAAACCCAATCATGCCACCATCAATGAATTCCTCAGCTGGGAGGGCGTTTCCAGCATCCAGATGACCTTTCATGAAGATAAATCTCCTGAGCTCCACTCCATGCCGCCTGGCGGATTCAGGCTGGCCATTGTTAATTGCTGGAATCTCGAGATTGGGTTCGAAGTACGGGAACGACTCACCTCGCTTTTTCAGCCAAGCCTATCCAACGCTAAAGTAGCCGCGTAAGATTCCTGGGAAGATCACCCAGCGAGAAACTATCCCCTTGCTCTCTCTCGCTTCGTAAATAATTGCCGCTGGTTTAGCTGGCATCCCGTTTCACACAAACTTTTTTTCCAACCATTTTTACCGAACCGGGCTAAGGCTCGCGTGAATTATCCGCAAGGGTATAATGCGTAGCAGAGCGCTTAATGAAAAATATCCACCGATTTCCCCACTCCGTCCGTGTAATTGAAAATTCCTGGATTCCGATGTCGGATGGTTGCCGTCTCGCGGCGCGCATCTGGCTGCCAGCAGATGCCGAGACTACTCCCGTGCCGGCGATTCTGGAATACATTCCTTACCGCAAACGAGACTTCACGCGCCCACGCGACGAGCCCATGCACCATTACTTCGCCGGCTATGGTTATGCGGCGGTGCGCGTTGACCTCAGAGGTTCGGGCGATTCGGACGGCCTATTATTGGATGAATATTCGAAACAGGAACACGACGACGCTCTGGAAGTGATCCGCTGGATCGGGCAACAACCGTGGTGCAGCGGTGCCGTCGGCATGATGGGCAAGTCTTGGGGCGGATTCAACTCACTACAGGTGGCTGCCCGTCGCCCACCCGAGCTCAAGGCAATCATCACTGTGTGTTCCACCGATGATCGCTACCTCGATGACGTGCATTACATGGGTGGTTGCCTTCTCAATGAAAACCTGACCTGGGGTTCCGTGCTGATGAGCTACAATGCCTATCCGCCGGATCCCGAGCTTGTCGGAGAGCGCTGGCAAGCCATGTGGCGCGACCGGCTCGAACACGCGGTATTTTTTCCCGAGCTTTGGCTTAGTCATCCCTATAGGGATGACTACTGGAAGCACGGCTCCGTGTGCGAGGACTACGACGCCATCACGTGCCCAGTTTACGCCATCGGTGGCTGGTCTGATGCTTACAGCAATGCGATTCCTCGACTGCTGGCCGGGCTCAAAGTCCCGTGCAAAGGTCTTATCGGCCCGTGGGCACACCTCTACCCGCATGACGGTGTTCCAGGTCCGGCGATCGGCTTTTTGCAGGAGGCGCTCCGCTGGTGGGACCAATGGTTGAAAGGCCATGACACAGGGATTATGGCGGAGCCAGTGCTACGTGTTTGGATGCAGGAGAGCGTCCGGCCACGGCCGTTTCATAAACAACGCACCGGTCGCTGGGTAGCAGAAACACAGTGGCCTTCACCCCGCATTACTCTTACACGGTATTGGCTCAACCCGGATCGGCTGAGCAGCCTTTCGACGGAAGAAACACAAATCGACTTTTGCTCGCCGCAAACGACTGGCCTCGGCGCCGGCGAATGGTGCGGATTCGGCGCGCCAGGCGAAGCACCGCCAGATCAGCGTCCTGACGACGGATGTTCTTTAACGTTCGACTCGGAGGCACTCCAGGAAAGACTGGAAATTCTCGGTGCCCCGGTGGCAAACTTGGAAGTTGCAGCCGACCAGCGGGTGGCCTTCATTGCCGTACGCTTGAACGACGTGGCTCCCGACGGGACATCGGCCCGGGTAACCTACGGACTGCTAAACCTTACGCACCGCAATGGTCATGAGCATCCGGAACCGCTCGAGCCGGGTAAGCGTTACTTGGTAACGGTGACGATGAACGATGTCGCTCACGCATTTCCTGCCGGCCACAAAGTGCGCTTGGCTCTCTCGACCTGCTATTGGCCGATCGCTTGGCCGGCACCGAAGCCTGTGACGCTGAGCCTTTTTACCGGCAAAAGTTTGATGAATCTGCCCGCGCGAGCACCGGACCGTAGTGACGCCGCGCTTAGACCCTTCGAATCCCCCGAGCGTGCCGCGGCTGAACTAATCGAGCTTCGGCCGGCCGCCCTGAAGCGGATCGTCGAGCGCGATCGCGCCACAAATGAGACGATCTACACCGTCTCCAGCAATCCTGGAGACACGGCCAACCCTAAGCTAATAACCATCAAGGCAATCGACCTGGAGGTCGGCCATACGATGCTCAAGCGTTTTCGGATCGGCGAGGAAGATCCGGCAACGGCTCAGGCTGAAGTCATTCATACGACCTGGCTTCGCCGCGGCGTCTGGAACACGCGCGTCGAGACACATACCCGCTTCTCATCGAACTCCGATGATTTCATCCTGCAGGCGGAAGTTCGGGCGTACGAAGGCGATGAGCAGTTCTTCAGGCGTGAGTGGGTTTCTCGCGTGAAGCGGGACCTACTGTGAATCTTTACTT
>DATGYF010000342.1:0-2251 GCA_035298145.1 Terriglobales bacterium
GGTCGCAAAGAGAACCAACCAGATCAAGACTCCAGCTTGAATATTCTTTCCATAAGCAACCACTTCTCCCCGGGCTTCGCCTCGAGGAGAGATTGCTGAAACTTCCACATCAGTTTCTCCCACTCTTGAACTTTCGGATTGTGAAGATCAGCCTGTCCCTTGGCTTCAAAAGAGAAGTGCTCGTTCACTTCCATGATCATGAACATGCGCATGCCGAGGAGGTAAATCTCCATGTCCTCGATCCCGGAATCTTTTATGCTTTGCGTAATCTCCGGCCAGATTTCCTGGTGATAGCGTTTGTACTCGGCAATCAGCGCGGGATCATTCTTCAGGTCTAAAGTAAGGCAGAATCTGCGGTTCATTTGTCGGTGTAATCCTTCGCCCCGCTGGGGCTTTTTGCTTCCCATATGCACCCACGGCTTGCGCCGTGGGCTGTATTCTTGCGCTTTGTGGCTGCGCCAGGAGCTACCTCGATTTCCTGTCTTGCCCGGAGCCCCAAAGTCTATCGGGCTGCGTTTTCAAAAAGCACGCGGAAGACGTAGGCATACTTGCCGGGCGCTTGCGCCGGAAGCTGCAGATGCAGACCGTCAGCTTCCTGTCTTGCCTGAATCTTTGCATCCGAGCCCAGCAATGCCACCGACTCCACCTTCTGGCTGCCCACCGTGGTGCCCAGCGAATGGATGACCGCCTCGCCCCCGGCGGACCAGCCCATTTCAATGGCGTACAGGGCGTTGCCTTTCGTGGTAAAGCGGAAATCTTCAGCGGTGTAGTTGGCGGTGTCAGTGTCATGGAAGGAGCCGGCTGCGACATGGGTTGGCCCTTCTCCGTAAACTCTCCAGGGACGCGTGCCGTAAATAGCGTCGCCATTCACGGCGAGCCATGAACCTACGTCGCGCAAAACCTGCTGCACTTCATCGGGAATAGTGCCATCCGGCTTCGGACCGATGTTCAGCAGCAGGTTGCCATTTTTGCTGACGATGTCGATGAGTTGCTGCACCACAAACTGCGGTGACTTGAAAGTATCGTTCTTGATGTAGCCCCAGGATTTGTTGCTTATCGAAGTGTCGGTCTGCCAGTACAGCGGGCGAATGTCGCCCAGTTGCCCGCGCTCCAGATCGAGCACCGCGGAATGTTCTTCGATGGCCCAGTCTTTGTAGTTGATCACCCCAACGTGGTCGCCGTATTTGAGCGAGGCGTTGTAGTAGAACGCCGCAAAGCGCGTCAGGTTGGGGCGGATCGACGGCTGCCCGATCCACCAATCGAAGTACATGATGTCGGGATGGTATTTCTCGACAATCTCGGACGAGCGGGCGAGCCAGTCGTCCGCCCAGGCGGAAGAGACGTAGGTGAAATCATTGCCAAGCGGGGTGCCGCGCCGGGCTTCGAACCAGGTATGCGCCGGGCCGTAGAAGGCGGCGTATTTCGGGTCGTTGATGTCGGAAGGAATCGTGCGGCCTACGCCCAGGAAAAAATTGTGTTCCACGCGATGTGTGGAGGCGCCAAAGTGCAGGCCTTCCGCCCGGACAGCTTTGGCCAGGTCGCCGATGATGTCGCGCTTCGGGCCCATCTTGGCGGCGGTCCAGTCGCTCAGGCCGCTGTCATACATAGCGAAACCATCATGATGCTCCGCCACGGGGACCACGTATTTCGCGCCGGACTCCTTGAACAGGTGAGCCCAGGCGGCAGGGTCGAAGTGTTCGGCCTTGAACATGGGGATGAAATCCTTGTAGCCGAACTTGTCCTGCGGGCCGTAAGTGGCGATGTGGTGTTTGTACTCATCCGAATCTTTTCTATACATGTTGCGCGGATACCACTCGTTGCCGAATGCCGGAACGGAATAGACGCCCCAGTGAATGAAGATTCCGAACTTGGCGTCTTTGTACCAATCGGGGGCCTGGTATTTCTGCAGCGATTCCCAGTCGGGACGGAACGGACCCTGATGAGCTACGCGGTCCACATCACTGAGGATTGCGGTGCGCGGAGCGTCATACTTCGCGCTCGCCTTTTGCCAGGCCTGATCGATCACGGCAGGATCTTCGGAGGCTGTGGGAGCCGTCGGTGATGCCGGGACCTGGGCAAAGCAAGGCAGAGCGGCGACAACTCCGAGAAAAAGCATTCCTGCCAGATGTCCGCGCAGGGATTTCAAAGGATGGAGAGGCATGAACGTTTTCCTCGTCATATAGCATTATTCGGGAGCCGATACGTCTTCACATGGCGTCTTCAGAAAGTCCGGCCTTGGCGCCGACGAAGG
>DATGYF010000343.1:0-4441 GCA_035298145.1 Terriglobales bacterium
GAAACCATGGAGCGAAATATCCGCGAGCAGTTGGCCCGCGTGGTGGGCCCGGGAGGTTTCGATCCGGCGAATGACATCACGGCCATCACCGTCAATCGCTGGCCCCACGGCTACGCCTATGAATACAACTCGCTCTGGGACAAGTTCTGGCTGGAAGGTGGAGAGACGCCCTGCGAGGTCGCCCGTAAACCTTTTGGCAGAATCGCCATCGCCAATGCCGATGCGGGCGCCTACGCCTACACCGACGGCGCCATCGACCAGGCGTATCGGGCGGTCGAGGAGACAACGAAGGGATAAACTGAGATCCGAGAACTAAAAACTAGAAACTGAATATTTGTATAAATCGCTTAATTCTGAGTGCCAACCTCAGTGAATCGTCTTGGTCTTCCGCGACATGTAATCCATCAGCAGATACTGCCCCAGGGTGTAGGGGGTAGTGAAGTAGGCTTTGCCGCGGCACATCTCGGTCACTTTCTGTACGAACTGCACCAAGCCGTAGTCCGATGCCAGCATGAAGGTATTGATCATGACTCCGGCCCGCTTGCACTTGGAAACTTCTTCCAGAGTCTGGCTTACCACCATGGGATCGAGGCCGAAGGCGTTTTTGTAGATGCGTCCATCTTCGAGCGTCAGGGCGGAGGGTTTGCCGTCGGTGATCATCACAATCTGCTTCATGTCCTTGCGCTGGCGCTGCAGGACGCGCTGCGCCAGGCGCAGACCCTCTCGCGTGTTGGTGTAGTACGGACCGACTTTCACCCGAGCAAGTTGTGAGAGCGGAACTTCCTCCGCCGAATCGTGAAACAGGACCAGGGAAAGCGAATCGCCGGGATATTGCGTGCGGATCAGGTGCGAGAGCGCCATGGCGACTTTCTTGGCCGGAGTGAAGCGGTCTTCGCCATAGAGAATCATCGAGTGGGAGCAATCCAGCATAAGCACAGTTGCGCAGGAAGACTGGTACTCGCACTGATGCACCTGCAGATCGGAATATTCAATGTTCAGCGGCAGCTTCAAGCCTTCGCGCTGGATGGCACTGGAGAGCGTGGCCGTAATGTCCAGGTTGAGCGTATCGCCGAATTCGTAGGGCCGGGACGCGCCACTGGCCTCGATCCCGGTCGAAAGGTCGCGCGTGTCATGTCGGCCGAAACTGGATTTTCCCAGCGACCCCATCAGATCGCGTAGCGTCTTGAACCCCAGGAAGTCCAGACTCTTATCGGTAATTTCAAACTTGGCCTGCTGCGCTTCGCCGGCCTGGCCGCCCACACTCGATTGCTGTGATGGATCGTGAGGCTGATCGACGCTGATGTAATCTTCCTGCTCCATGCGTTCGATCAACTGCTCGATGAGTTCGTCGAGCGTGCCGTCCATCTGCATCTGGCGCAAGCGTTCCTGCATTTCCTCGTCCAGCAGGTTACCGTCAAGCAGCGCCTGCTCAATGGCGCGGCGCAGATCGTCGAGGGTCTGCTCGCCTTCCATGTCGGAAAACATGTAGTTCTGGAAGCCGCTCTGCAGCAGGTAGTCGGAGAGCGCGCTGAGCAGGTCTTCCATGCTCATTTCGCCGGCCGGATCGGGAACGTACTTGCTGTAGCGTATGCGTTTCATAAGGGCAGTCTTCAGTCGTCGGTCTTCAGTCGTCAGGCACAACGTTGGCCGCGCCTTGCTGACGACTGAAGACGAGGACTGAAGACTAGTTATACGGCCTGCGGCCGCGGAACGGGTGCTCCTCGCGCTCGAATGGCTTCTCTGTCGGTTTAGGCTGTTTTTCTCCAGCGGTGAAGACGCGCTCTTCGTTACGGCCGATACGCTTGTGCGCGTGCAGGCCTTCGAGAATAAATTCGGCGGCTGATACCTGTACTTCCGGGCTGTCCTTGGGGCCGACGCCGACTTTGACTGTTTTCTCCATCAATCCCTGGATGCCACGCAGGGAGGGCAGTGCGTCGGCGGCGCTGGCCGTGTCAGCCAGTTGAATTTCTCCGCCCAGATCAAACCATTGCACGATCTGTTGCATATCAACGCCTTTGAAGTATGTGTCGTGGGTTTTCGCCACGGCGGTACGAATCAATTCGCGGCTGACGTGGTCCGCGCCCTTCATCTCACCTTCGTATTCCAGTTCCAGCTTGCCGGTGATGGCGGGCATGGCGGCGTAAACATCGGCGATGCGCGGCACCACCAGTTTTTCTTCCTGGTGAATGGCCCGGCGCTCGGCGTTTGAAATCACATTCTCCATTGCGGAGATCGGCAGGCGCTGGCTCACGCCGGAACGCTTGTCGATCTTCTTGTCTTCGCGGGCGGCGAAGGCGATGCGCTCGATCACTTCCTGTACATATTTCGGCAGGTGCAGTTTGTGTCCATTGCGTTGTGTCCAGGACTCCTGCGCAGTGATGGTGACGCCTTCTTCGACGGTGGCCGGATAGTGGGTGCGGATTTCCGAGCCGATCCGGTCTTTCAACGGGGTGATGATTTTGCCGCGCGCGGTGTAGTCCTCAGGATTGGCGCTGAACACCAGTACGACATCGAGCGGCAGGCGAATGGGATATCCCTTAATCTGCACGTCGCCTTCCTGCATGATGTTGAACAGGCCCACCTGAATTTTTCCCGCCAGGTCGGGCAGTTCGTTGATGGCGAAGATGCCATGATTGGCGCGCGGCAGCAATCCGTAGTGCACGGTGTATTCGCTGCCCAGTTCGTGGCCGCCGCGAGCCGCCTTGATGGGATCGATATCACCGATCAGGTCGGCTATGGTGACATCGGGCGTGGCCAGTTTTTCCACGTAACGCTGTTCCGGTGTCAGGTACGCGATGGGAGTGGCATCGCCGAGCCTCGCGATTTCTTCCTGGCAGCGCCGGCAAATCGGGGCGTAGGGATTGTCGTGAATCTCGCACCCGGCGACGTAAGGCGCCTGAGCGTCCAGCAACGAGGTGAGGGCGCGCAGGATGCGGCTCTTGGCCTGGCCGCGCAGTCCCAGCAGAATAAAATTATGGCGCGAAAGAATCGCGTTGACGATCTGGGGCACGACCGTGTCGTCATATCCCACAATGCCGGGGAAAATGGCGCCGCCCTGCCGGAGCTTCGCGATCAGGTTGTCGCGCATTTCGTCCTTCACGCGCCGGGTGCTCAGCCGTTGTTCGCTAAAAGGACTTTGACGCAATTCGCCCAGCGTCCGCGGCAGACTCATGATGAAAAACCCCCAGGGAAGCAGCTTCTGCTCGGATTATACGCCGTTGACGGACCGCTCCACGTCCGCTCTCCGCGGTTTTGATTGGACCATGATGAGTCTGGTGAGGCGGTGGCGCCTTTAGTGCACATGGCCGTTGCCGCCGGCTTTCTGCCGTACTCGCACCGTCCGCCGCAGATTCGGCAAGATGGCCTCGAAATAGGAGATGACGGCTTGCATGCGCTCCGCTTCCGACTTCATCCCCAACAGCGTCTGCTTGAAATCGAGATCGAGCGGAAGCGGGCCGACCAGATTGAATGAGAGTCGTGGGTCTTCACTCTCGGAAGGATTCGGTGGAGTGGAGCCCGCCAGTTCGATGATCTCGCCTTGCAGCTTCACCGCCTGGGCGATTTCCTCGGCAGTGGCCTTTTCCGGTTCGTCCTGCAGGTAGAGCACCTCGGCCTGCAGGAACGACCGCTCCTGATTGACCTGCATCACTTCGAAGCGCTCGCGCCCTTCGGTTACGATATCCAGGCGGCCGTCGGGATATTTTTTGGCAACGGTGATAATCTCTGCTGTGCAGCCGATCTCAGCGACTCCTTCCTCTTTGGCCCGGACGACGCCAAACGACATCTTCCGGTCCAGGCATTCGGAGATCATCTCTCTGTAGCGCGGCTCGAAAATGTGCAGCGGCAAGGGTGTGCCCGGGAACAGGACCACGTCCAGCGGAAATAGCGGGAGAAGGCTCACGCAGAGGCTCCAGGAATTCCTAGATTGTACGCCGCCCTTGTGGGATGCGGAATTCGGCAGGCGAGGTTTTCCCGGCGAACCTTGCGAATCCGCAGCACTACTTTGCGCTTAAAGGATTTTCACCGCAAAGGCCGCAAAGTTGCCGCAAAGATCGCAAAGCAAAACGGGAAAATTAAAGATGAGCTCCAGCCAGATTAGTGTTTCGGGAAAGGTCGTTGTGATCACCGGCGCTTCGATGGGCATAGGCGAAGCGATTGCCAAACTCTTTGTCGATGAAGGCGCCCGTGTTGTGCTGCTGTCGCGGGACGCGGGGCGAGCCGAGGCCGCCCGCGGCCGCATCGGCCGTACTGAAAACACCCTCGCCCTCTCCTGCGACGTGCGCAACCGCGAGGAGATTGACCGCGTGGTCAGCCTCACCCTGCACCATTTTCAGCGTATCGATGTCTGGATCAACAACGCCGGGCATGGGCTTATGGATACGGCAGCCGACGTGGACATGAATGCCCTGCACGAAACCTTCGACACCAATTTCTTCGGCAC
>DATGYF010000344.1:0-3069 GCA_035298145.1 Terriglobales bacterium
TGTTCGCGGCTGCCAAAATCTTCCGGTTCGATAGGAGGATGGAAGTTCAAGGTGACGATCCCCGGTTTGATCGCGAATCTGCCTTTGGGCATGACGTAATGCGAACCGGAAATGGTAACCGGCACCACCGGCACGCCGCACTCCATAGCCAGGTAGAATGGGCCTTTCTTGAAGGGCAGCAATTTGCCGTCGAAGGATCGGTGACCCTCGACATAGATGGTCATGTTGATCCCCTGGCGCAGGACGGCGGCCGCGGCCCGCACCGCCGAGATGCCGGCATCCCGATTTCCGCGATCGACCGGAACCAGCGATCCCAGCCTCATCGTCTTCCCCAGCAGCGGATAATCAAACAGCTCCTTCTTCGCCATCACCGAGGTACGGCGGGGAATCAGGGGCAGCATGATGGGCGGATCGATGTTAGACACGTGGTTCGACATGAACACATAGGTGCGCTTGGGGTCGAGTTGATCGAGTCCGACGGTTTGCACCCGTATTCCGGCCAGCCGAGCTCCCATCCCGGCTGCGCTCATGGCGACGCGATAAAGAAAACGGATATCGCCGGTCAGAAAAGTCCAGGGAAAACAAATCAGCGCCGCCAGTGGAAGCGCCAGACTCCAGAACGCGAGCATCACAATGGTGCGAATCATGGAGCCGACGCTCCCAGCGCCCGGGATTCGCCTTTCAGCCACGCCTCACGGCGGGCCCTCTGCTCGGGAGTGACTTTGTCCAGATCGGTCAGCTCCAGCTCAATTTCCTGACGGCTACCCATCTTCCAATGCAATTCGCGCTCGCCGGCAGAGTTGCGTACCCGGAGGCGGAGGGTATCACCCGGGCGAATTTCCGAACGTGCGGCGAACCCGCGATCAGCTTTCTGTCCATTGATCTCCAGAATGGTATCTCCGACCGCAAGGCCGGCAACATCGGCTGCGCTTCCCGGCGTGACGGCAGACACCACCAGCGCAGCGTCGAAGTTCCGGGTGGCCACGAATCCGACATCGGCAACGTTGGTCGCGCGCGGTGATAAGTGCAGTCCCACGTTTTTAAAGAAATCATCCCACGGAATTTCCTCCGTGCCGGCAACATATTTCTGGAAGAACCATCCCAGGTCGGCATGGCTGACGGCCTCGGCGGCGCGACGCACTCCGTCGGTATCGGGAAAGAACTGGCCTTTCCGCGCGTAGTTCTCGTTCATCCAATGGAAGACGTCGCGAATCGAGGCGGCGTCGTGAGTGGCCTCGCGCACTTGCAGGTCGAGCAGTACGCCCAGCAGGTTTCCCTTGTTGTAATAAGAAATACTGCGCGCGGGCAGGCGGTAATAGTCGTATTTTTCCAGCCACGCATCCAGACTGGATTCTTCCGCCGACTGGGTGACATGGGCGGGACGCCGTTCCAGTTCGCTGATTTCAGCAGCCAGGCCCTTGAGATAGCGGCTTTCATCCAGCAGACCGGCGCGCAGCAGGATAAGGTTCGCCGCCGTGGTGGTCGTGCCCTCGCTGAACCACAATGCCCGCGTGTAGTTTTCTTTGGTGTAGTCAACCGGTTCGAGGGACTGGGGCCGGATTCGCTTCACATTCCACAAGTGGAAAAATTCGTGGGCGGTCAGGCCCGCGAATGCCTGGGGGTTGTTAGCCAGCGCTTCCAGGCTGAGGTCAATGGCCGTGCCATTGGCGTGCTCCATGCCGTTGCCCGGCGCCCCTGGCCGAAAGTGATAGAAAAACAAATAAGTCTGAAATGGCCGGTCTCCCATCCACACCGTGGCTGAGGAGACGAGCCGCCGCAGCATGGCGACGATCTTCCGCATGTCATAAGACGAAGGATCCGAATCGACGATGACGCGATAGTGCCCGCCACCTTCGTCGAAATCAGCCTCCTGGAAGGCGCCAATTTCAACCGGAGCGTCCACCATACGATCGTAGTCCGGCGCCGTGAAGGCATCTCCTGATTCCCTCAGCGCGGTCGCGATGTGCCACTCCGCAGGCAGATTGGTGAATGAGATTTCCACGGGAGAGTCGCGGCCTTCGACGGGATACATAAGTATCTCGGCGAGATTAAAAAATGCATGCTGCGAATTCAGCTGCGCGCCGAAGGGGCCAGACTGATCAGCAAAGATCTCGTAGCCGATTTCCGCGCCCTGCGCCGCTCCGCCGAGGCGCCACGTCGTCTTATCCACCTTGTGCACCGGAAGCGGCTGTCCATCGCTGGTCCTGGCCCGGACCCAGTTCACGTACTGGGAGAAATCGCGTATCTGATAAAGGGCGTTCCAGACCGGCAGTTGCAGATCGCGTTCGGACGCGCCGGGACCGAGGACAATCTTCACTTCCACCACGTGGTCAGGCCGGTTGTCCAACGAAACGACATATCGCACCGGGGCGTGCGACGAGGATTGGGGATTCTGTGCTCTCGCCGGCATCGTCACAAGCACGGCGAAGCAGAGAACAACAAAAGCGAGGCGCGCTCTGGGCCAGAGACTCACGCCTTGGCGGACGCCTTCAGCGAATGGCTGCCCGACGCGCCTCCGGCAATTGATTTCAGACGTTGCGGCAGCTTTTCGTAAATCGCGCCAAAGCCGCCGTTGGAAAGAATAGCCACGACATCTCCGGGCCGCATTTCGGGCGCTGCCGTCTGCACGATCGCATCGGCGTCGGGCAGGAGGCGCGCGCGCCGGCCCAGCTTTTGCACGTCGGCTACCAGCGCGGCCACGTCCATGCGTTCGCTCTCGGGGATCGATTCAGATTTGAATACGTTGGCCACCACGACCTCATCCGCGACTGCCAGACTGCGGGCCAGCTCGTGTTGGAAAACGTTGCGCCGGAGGGTGTTGGACCGGGGCTCGAGAATCGCCCACAACCGGGACCCGGGATAGCGCGCATGCAGCGCCTTGAGCGTGCCCGCAATCGCCGTGGGATGATGCGCGAAGTCGTCGATGATGGTGATGCCGTTCACCTGAGCCCTCACCTCCAGGCGGCGTTTCACGCTCTTGAACGTCTTTAACGCGGCGGCAATTTGCTCCTTGGGGATTCCACATCCGGAAGCCAGCGCAGCCGCTGCGGTTGCGTTCAACACGTTGTA
>DATGYF010000345.1:0-5045 GCA_035298145.1 Terriglobales bacterium
GTGGTCTGGGTGAGCCAGATCCAGCGGGCATGCTTGATCTGAAACAGCATCACAAAAAAGATCGCAGCCACCTGGGCAAACGTGTTGGCCTTGCCAAAGATGCTGGGGCGGAAATCGCGCAGTCCGGCAATCGCGTAGAGCACCGCGCTGGCACACAGAATCGATATGTCGCGGCTGAAGACCAGCACGGTGTACTTCCACGCAATCTTGTGCAAGATGGCCAGCACCATGAACATGGTGCTGAGCAGAAGCTTGTCCGCGATGGGATCGAGATACTGGCCGAGCACGGTCTGCTGTTTAAGTGTCCGCGCCAGCAGGCCGTCGAGACCGTCGCTGAAACCCGCCAGAACAAACAGCACCAGCGCCCATCGGGGGTGGCCGGCCACCAGGTTGATCACGATGAAGGGCACAAACATCATGCGCAGCAGGGTCAGCTGGTTGGGCGCAGTGAGCAACTGGGACAACTTCATTTCAGATCTCCGCCCGAATGCAGCTTAGCCGTCAGACTGGCGAGGAGCACCGAAGCCGGATCCAGGCCCGTCTTGGCAGTGAAACGTTGAGAGAGCGAAGGAATGTTGCCATCCGGAGAATCAAGCTCCACCCGCTCGATGCGATGCATGGGAAAGAAGACAACGCCGCAGGAAGCAGGGTCGCCGGCCTTGATCATCGAAACCAGGTCTTCGAACGAACCCAGTTCGATGCCCGCAAGACTGAGTCCTTGAGCGGTCAGTGCCAGAATTGCACCCCAGAACTTTTCCCGAGGATTCCCCAGGGTCAAGAGCACGATCGCGCCGGGCTGAAACGGATTTTCAATTCCGGCGATCGCCGCGTCGCGGGAGTCGTGAGAATCCATTAAAGGATTGTCGCCGTGAACGGGGAGACTTTGCAACTATGCGGTGGGCAACCGGTTTGCACGGCGGAAGGGAACCGCCGGGTTTTTCCGAGCAGATCGCGCGGGGTTCTGGGCACCAATGGCCTGCCCTCTTAGCGACGACTTCAACTGCCTGACTGGAAAATGGCAATTTCGGCCTCCCCGTGCGGCCAGCCATGGTTACGAATTATTTCTTACACTTTCGTCTCATTTCGATTCTGATGTACTATCTCCGGTACGCGCGCCAGTCGCCGAGACTCCGCCCGTGCCGGAGAGGACATGAATCGCCGCAGCTTTTTGAAATCCGCCACTGCAACAGGGCTCGCAGTCGGCCTGCTCAAGGCCGGCGCCAGCGCCTCCATGCCTGAACATAACTGGGATAAATACGATTGGGGACCAGGGCCGGCGGTCCCCGACCGGCTTTATCAGGGTCCGTTCCCCCAGTATGGTCCCTGCGCCGTTGTCCCCGACAGCGATGTCTCGATGATCACCTCGCCGTCCCGGGAAATCGTCGCCAATTACGGCATGGGACTCGTCGCTTATCTTTCCGACGACACTGGACCGCTGGTTGTTCCCGGCGAGAGCCAGGAAAAAACTCTGGAGGACCTGGTCAAGCTGCCCTTCGTGCAGAAACTCTATCTCCGTCCCAACTGGCGCGAGGTCCAGAAGCAGCCCGGCCGGCTCGACTTCGCGGAGTGGTGGAAGGTTGCTTTCGATCTGGGTCGGCGCTACGACAAGCCCATTGGATTCCGGGTCCAACTGGAAAACCCCGATGTTCCCGAGCCGGGAATGCCGGACTTTCTCCTCAACAAGGTTCCCTACGTGAAGCTCAAAGGCGAGTGGAAGGGCAACCCTGCGGAGACGCGCTATAAGAAAGATAACCGCGTGCCGCGTTACGATCACCCGGCGTATCAGGCTGCGTTCCGCGAATTGAATGAGTTGCTGGCCGCTGAACTCAACGGTCATCCCCAGGTCGAGTTCATGGATACGATGATGTATGGCTTTTGGGGCGAGGGCCACACCTGGCCCTACGAGGGCAATCCCTTTCCCAGCCAGCTGGTCGCGGAGCAGACCTGGATGTCCATGTTCGAGACCCAACTCAAATACTGGACCAAAGTCCCGCTGGCCACGAACACGCAGCCCGACTTCAGCAATGTGGGCAACGCCGATATGCTGGATCGCACCATGCGCACCGGCAATTGGCTGCGCACCGACACCATCTTCATCGAGAACACTCAGATCGAAGCCTTGAGCTACCGTCCGCCCTGGGCCGCGGCCATCTGCGAGGTGGGTTTCACCACCGGCGATCCCAAGCAACTTCAGATCGACGAAGACGGAATCACCTACAACGAGCAGATCATTTCTCACGCCGCCGATGTCGGCGTCAACTACCTATCGGTTTGGAGCTGGCACAACCAATCGGCCCGGAGCATTACCAGCTACTACGAAAAGTTTCCAGGCCCAATCGATGAGATGGCCCGCCGGATCGGCTACCGTATCCGCCCGTCGTTTATATGGACTTTCAAACGGGACGGAGCTGACGGTCTCGTGATCGGACTCGCCAACGATGGCATCACGCCCGTTCCCGGAGTGCTTCGCCTTACCGTGTTCAGCGAAGACAACAAGATCAACGTATCGGGGTGCGTTGACCCCGGATATCCGAAACCGGTAGGCGTTCATCAAGCCATGCTGACGCTGCCTGCAGGTGTTCCATGGAAGGGTTTGCGGCTGAAAGCCGAGCTCGAAGTGAAGGGCGTACGTCATCCCGTCCGATGGGCGTGCCGCCAGAAGGTCAATGAAGATGGCTCACTGACGCTGCGCCACAATTACAAACCTGATCAGCCGCTGGTGTAGACGCCCAACTGAGAACCGGGAACTAAAAACTAAGAACTGGTCTTATCAAGAAATGGTCCGGTAACTGCGAAACAGTGCGCAAAAGTTAGTAGGAGCTTTCCAGGAAATGATCACCATGAGATTTTCAACGGTCGTTCTCTTATTTGCTTGCGTTTCCGCGGCGTTTGGCCAGCCAAACTCCTCCTTCTACGTGGCGACGACCGGGAGCGATTCGAATCCCGGTACTCAATCGGCACCATGGCGCACCGTTCAACATGCCGCAGACACCGCGCGTGCGGGCAGTATCGTCAATGTGCGGGGCGGAATCTACGAAGAACTGGTAAATATCAACGCATCCGGCAACGCGAGCGATGGATTCATCACTTTGAGAAGTTATCCCGGCGAAACGGCGGTCGTGGACGCAACGCGTTTCACGCCTACAGGAAGACAGGCAGTGCTCACGATTCACAATCAGAGTTACGTCCGAATCGAAGGTTTTGAAATTCGTAATTTCCGTACCGCCATTCATCGGCTTAGTCCACTAGGTATAAGCGTGATGGGGTCTGGTTCCCATATCGAATTGCTGAAGAATAACGTCCATCATATTGAGCAGACCTTTGACGGCCGCGATGCTCCCGGACACGGCGACAACGGATTTGGCATTGCCGTTTACGGCACCGACGCAAAGATGCCAATCACTGACTTGATTATTGACGGCAATGAGGTCCATCACCTGAAGACCGGTTCAAGCGAGTCGCTGGTGGTGAACGGGAACGTTACGAACTTCCGCATCACACACAACGTTGTCCACGACAACAACAACATCGGGATCGACGTCATCGGCTTCGAGCGAACCGCGCCTGATCCCGCTGTCGACCAGGCGCGCGACGGAGTGGTTAGCGGCAACCTGGTCTACAACATCCACTCGCGCGGCAATCCGGCCTACCAGAACGAAGAAAACTCCGACGGCATTTACGTGGACGGTGGCACCAGGATCCTGATCGAACAGAACGTCATCCACGATGATGACTTTGGAATCGAACTAGCCAGTGAGCACAAGGACCGCGCCACCAGTTACATCACGGCGCGAAACAATCTGATTTATCACTGCCACACGGCAGGCGTTTCCATCGGAGGCTATGCGCCCGAGCGCGGACATACCGACCACAGCACGGTGGTCAACAACACTCTCTACGACAACGATACGTCTGGAACCGGTTCCGGTGAGTTCCAGATGCAATGGAACATGGCAGGCAATATTTTTGCGAACAACATCGTCTACGCGGGACCACGCTGTCTCATCTCGACGAACAAATCACAGCTCGACAAAAGCCAGCCGTCCGTCACGATCGATCACAACCTTTATTACTGTGCCTCCGGAGCGCAGGCGAGCACTTGGGCCGGGTCTTCCGCCACCGTGACTGGATTCGACAAATATGTCGAATCCTCGGGGAATGACCGTCATTCCCGTTTTCTAGATCCGCATTTCGTTGACGCCTCCGCGCACAATTTTCATCTGCGATCAGATTCGCCCGCGATCGATGCCGGTAAGAAAGACGGAGTGCCGGTGGGAGAGCTGGATCTTGATGGCGCACCGCGCGTCAGATCGGGGAAAGTGGACATCGGCTGTTACCAAAGGCAATAGGAGAAATCCATGTTGAACTCGGACGTGAATCGCCGTGAATTTCTGAAGATCACCGCCGGAGCCAGCGCCGCTCTGGCCATGCCGACCTTAGGCCATGCCGCCGTCTCGTGCAGCAAAATGATCGGCATCCAGGTCGGCGCAATTTCGTTTGTCGATGAAGGTACGGACAAAGTCCTCGACGTGCTTCAGGAGCGTGCCGGCGTGAACACGCTTTTTCTCGCCGTATTCACTTACGGGCGCGGCATTGCCGGAAGACAGATTCCGGGCCAACCGCTGCCCGACCACGGCAAGCAGGAATACGATCTCAATTTTCACGGCGGGAACTTCGCCACCCCTCATCCCCAGTACTACAAAAATACGGTGATCAAAGACACGCGCGCGCCCGACCACGGCGACCTGGATATCCTGGCTGAAGTACTCCCGGCGGCCAAGAAACGCGGGATGAAGGTAATCTGCTGGCTCGAAGATGTTTTCCGGACCGACTTGCCAAACATCCAGAAAGTTCAGGAGCGCGATCTTTACGGACGCAACGCCGAAACCCTGTGCGTCAATAATCCTGACTACCGGAATTTCTTTACCGGCCTGGTTGAGGATTATGCCCGCTCCTATGACATCGACGGAATCATGTGGGGATCCGAGCGGCAGGGCGCGCTTTCCGACAGTCTGGGGGCCACGCATGACACACCGCCGATCGAT